>MHYA01000204.1 GCA_001825675.1 Planctomycetes bacterium GWF2_42_9
TACTACCGCTTTTTTAACAAGAGTTACGACCGCGTTGCCACATGGCAAGTATCCATAAATGCCGGATTCAGCGTAACTTACAACAGTGGGCGGTACAGGACTTGAACCTGTGGCCTCATGCGTGTCGAGCATGCGCTCTAGCCAACTGAGCTAACCGCCCCAGAGCACCGTATTATCCATTTTTCTAAAAATTAATCAAGCTATTTTTTAGCTTCTTAATATTTTGAAAATTTCCGCGTATTTTTTGTTTATATGCTCTTTTCCAGTCCAGACAGCCAGTTCAAGGCTCTTTCTGCACGCGCATTTATCATCACAAAATATCTTTTCAGACCTCAAAACCGCATCGATAAGTTTTATCGTGTTTGCCGTCGCGTCGTTCAAATTACCAATGATTTCCTTTATCAACGCCTGACTGTCAGCATTTTTTTTGTGTTCCTGCCAGCAATCATAATCGCTAACCATCGAGATAAGCACATAACACATCTGCGCTTCGCGGGCAAGTTTTGCTTCCGGCATCGCGGTCATACCGATTAATTGGCCTCCCCATTTCTGGTGCATCAGCGATTCAGCACGCGTCGAAAACTGCGGCCCTTCCATACAGACATACGTTCCCTTATTATGCACTTTCGCCTTGGCTTTTTTGGAAACATCAGCGACAACTTTTCTTAATCTTTCGCAATAAGGTTTTGACATTTCACAGTGAACCGCTGCGATGCCGTCAAAAAACGTATTTTGTCTTTTGAAAGTTTTATCGATCACCTGGTCAACAATGACAAGGTCTGTCGGTTTAATTTTCTTTGTCAGTGAACCGACCGCCGTCGTACCGATCAGACTGGTAACGCCAATTTTTTTGAGAGCATAAATATTGGCCGCGAAGGGGACTATAGAAGGATTTAACGTATGACCAAAGCCATGGCGATTTAGAAAAGCAATTTGCCTGCCTGCAAAATGCCCTGTAATAATTTTATCACTCGTTGTGCCAAAGGGGGTTTTTACATTTACTTTGCGAACGTTCGTAAGTTCGCGTGCAAAAACATCACCTAGCCCGGAGCCGCCGATCAAACCTATCATTTCATTCATACCATTTTACCTTTTAACGATTTGGCATTAATAAAAACGTTTATTATGTTTTTCATTATAGTCGGGTATCTAATAATTTTCACATAAATTCTCTTTTAAGGGGCATATTGTGAAAAGGGACGCATTCACAGTTCTTGAAATCCTTGTAACTATAACTATCATCGCAATTTTAATTGCGGTGATAATGCCTTCTTTTCATTACGCACGACAGCAATCGCGAATGATTGTTTGCTCGTCGAATTTAAGGCAGAATTATTTACTGCTTTCGTCGTATTCAAATGATTTTTACGGCTTTTGGCCCAAAACTGATTCGCCCGCGCATACTAATCAGTTTTACAACATCAATTCGCAATCCGCTAATGCGCCTTTGTTTTATTTATGGAAGAGTGGATTTGCCTATCAGCCCAAAACGTGGTATTGTCCTGCCGGCAAAGATACTTTCGATGAAAACTGGTCTGTCAACGCAGGCACATTGCAGCCAAATAAAAATTCCGCGGTCAGCAGCTATCAATACAGAATGTACTTCGCTTACAACTGGCCTGATGTAAAAACCGCAGCGGCAAGAAAACGGCAAACGCCGCAATTGATCGGTTACATAAAGCCTTCCAATTATAGAAATCTTGCGATTTTGATCGACACCTTCAATTATTCCAACGCAGGTACTATGATAAATCATCAAAAATTAAAAAGCATAAACGTTTTATTTAACGACTCTGCGGTGATCAAAAGATTTGAAAATAAAAAACTTCAGAATATGGATTTGTCGTGGTCGCAGGCCGGCGATTGGCGAATACCGCTGCCAAACGGCTCGGCAGATACCAAACACAATCTTGCGTTATTATGGCGATTTCTTGATACCGGCGATTGGAAGTGGTAGGGCGAGCCGTCTTATAATTTCCAATCCGAAGAGCCTTTGACAAGTTTATGCTGAATCACAATTCCTACGAACGTAACAAAGATCAGCATTGAAGGCATAAACCAGTGGTAATCATTTACAAGCGAATAAACAAAATCCGCGTTGCCTTTGGTTTGGAATCTTTCGTATAACCGAGCAAGGGCGAGCATACCGGTAATTATCAAAACCGCGCCGCCCAGACTGGTAAACAGCATAACTGAAATTTTGAACACAATAAACGAGATCATTCCGCCAGCTACGATACCTATAATCACACCCGCCCAGATATACTGCTGCGGCAAACCAACAGCATACCACATGCAGCCTGTAACAATACCGCCAGATACTGCGCCTAGAATGCTGACCGCCCAATGCATAAATGGTATCGAAAGCACCCCAAGCACCAATAGTCCCATTACACCGCCCCAAAGTTCGGTACTGGCACTTCCGCCCATACTTTTGCCCAGTGTCATACCTGCGAATAAGCCAACCATTCCGAAACTTACAACCGCAAGCACCTTAAATATACGCCAGCCGTAAATAAGATAAACAGCGCCGAACGAAACAGCGATCAGAGCCTGCAGCCAGTTCAATTTTGCGACCTGCTGCCAGAAAATATCCATCTGCACAACCTGATGCTGATGCTGTTTTGCAGCGGTTTCAGCGAGAACCAAGAATAAATCCATTCGGACACCTTCTTTCAATATTCAATATATATAATAGCATAATCGGCCTGCATCTTTTCCGTATTTATTTCTTATCAGCTTTTTTTTCCGGCGAAGGTTTTTGTTCCGCCGGAGCAGGTGAAAGCACAAGCTGCACCATAGTCCCGAACACAAGCATTACAAAAATGATAAATGCGTAAAACGCCGCCTGCTTCGAGATATAATTAACAGGTTTTGAGCCTTTGTAAAATAGCAGCATCATCAAGCCCGCAAAAATAACAGCCGAACCAAGCGAAGATGAAATAAACGCTATAAACAGTCGAGGCATTACCACTGCCAGAAAACCGGCGGCAATTACTGCAAGCATAATAGCTCCATACCAAAGCAATGAAGCGGATTTAAGATTTTCAATCATATTCGATACTATATAGGAACCTGTGGCTTTGGTAATCTCGATCATCTGTGAAAAACCGATCACAACGCCGCTTTGTTCATACTGCGGCCAATGCGGATATTCCGACGTATTTTGACTTGCCAAAAAAGCTGAAATGATGACCAGCACCGCCGCGCAAGTCATTGCAACTCCGAAAACACCAAGCATAACTTTTTCAATCATCGCGCCAACTGCCATTCCAATGATCGTAATGATAAAAATAACAACGCCATAATCGCCCAGGCAAAAACCTATGCCGGCAAACATAGTACCGCCCGCGATTGCGCCAAGCACTTTTCGCCATCTCAATCCTGACAGCCAGATACACAAGCCAACCAGAATAACGGCCAGTGCCGGGACGCACATTACCCGGCTGTCGAATTTTTCGGCAAGACTCTGATAGTATTCTATTGCTTCAAACATATTGACAATCTCAAACCTTCTATAGCCCAATACACCCAATTGTCATCTTGAGCATAGCGAAGGATCTCGTTAGCCCCCAGATTTATTCTGGGGGTTCGTTATAATATTAACCTTAAAAAACACAAACTGGCATTCAAGGTCTAAAGTACCACATATCTTTTTTCGGTATAACATAGGGAAAACCTTGAATTTAGGTAAAATAATCGATGTAAAAAGAAGGGAAATTGATGTTTTTTCAATTTAGAGAAAAAAATGTAAGTCTTTTATTGCGGATAAGATAGATTTAGGATTATAATGTAGAAATTAACGCTGTCTCTAAAAATGAACTTTGTCATTCTGAACGTTGTAGCGAAGCGGAAACCCCGATTCTTCTGGAATTTTATTCCTCGAAATAAAATTCAGAGGGGGAAGTGAAGAATCTCGTTTCTGGTTCTAAAACACTAATGCTTTATATTAGTTCAGCCGCTATCTTCAAATTATTAGAGGCTGCCTTAAGGTTGTCTTATATTGAAAGAGAAAGAAATGATTTCCAAGTGGATGAAATTTTTAAAAATAGACCTCTGGCGTATGCGCGAGAGAGATTTGCCGCCCAAAAAATCGATAATTATCAGGTTTGTTCGAATAATTGTACTGGCGTTTCGGGGCTTCAACGAAAATAACTGCCTGTTCAGAGCATCGGCACTTACATTTTACACTCTGCTTTCGATCGTCCCGATTATCGCTCTGATGTTCGCGATCGCAAAAGGTTTTGGTTTGCAGGAACACCTTGTTAGTCAGCTAAATAAAATTCAGGGTCAGGAAGCTGCAGTCGCTAAAATAATTGAGTTTTCAAACGCGATGCTTGAAAGCACTAACGGCGGTCTTATCGCAGGCGTGGGTGTGGCGTTTTTGTTCTGGACAATCATACGCGTACTTAGCCATATCGAAAATTCTTTTAACGAGATATGGGGTATTGTGCAGCCAAGAACATTCGCCAGAAAATTCGGCGATTATCTTTCGATGATGCTGGTCTGCCCGATTCTTTTGGTTTTTGCCGGCAGCTTAACCGTTATCGTAAACACGCAAATTCAAAATCTGATGACGAAAATTCCATTGCTGCAAAATCTTGGACTGGCGTTTTGGCTTCCGCTGAAAGTTTTGCCTTACGTAACCGGCTGGGTGCTTTTAACCTTTATATTCGCGCTGATGCCTAATACTAAAGTAAAATTTTCTTCCGCTATCATCGCAGGCGTTGTCGCAGGAACGCTTTTCCAATTTGTGCAATGGGTATACTTTAATTTCCAGATAGGCGTTACAAAAGCAAACGCCGTTTACGGCAGTTTCGCGGCCATCCCATTATTTTTGATATGGCTGCAAACAAGCTGGCTCATCGTCTTATTCGGTGCGGAAGTTTCATTCGCGCATCAAAACGTTGAAACTTATGAATTCGAACCAGATTGTATGTCGGCAAGCAGAGCATATAAAACTCTGCTTTCATTGCTCATTACGCATACAATCGTAAAAAGATTCTGCAATGAAGAAAAACCACTCGATGCGTCAGCCATATCACGAGAACTTGAAATTCCGATCCGACTGGTAAGACAGCTTCTTTATCAGCTTACAGAATCTGGAATTTTATCCGAAGTGAAACATACATATAAGGAATTTGCGTATCAGCCCGCCAACGATGTTGATAAGATGACTATTAAATATATTATCGATAAAGTCGATCAGAACGGAACAGCCAATGTGCCCGTCGCGCCATGCCGGGAATTGGAAAAAATTTCAGAAAGTTTAAAGAAGTTCGGCCAAATAGTGCAAAATTCCGATGCCAATATACTATTGAAGAATATGTAACAGTCGCACATAAAAAAAGATGGTGAAATCTTACCATTGTGCTTCGTTGCCATAAGGCCCGACATAGCCTTGTGGTTTATCCACTGTTCTGGATTTTATGATCGCCTCGGCTATCGCGATATCCGCTTTTGTTGTTATCTTTATATTCGAAAAATCTGTTTCAACTATCGCAACCTTTTCGCCCAACGCTTCGACAAGCTGCGAATCGTCGCTGATCTTTGATTTATCCAGTTTTTCAAGATTTGCATACGCTTTTAAAAGCATATCCTTCTTGAATATCTGCGGCGTTTGTGCTTCATATAATCCCCGACGGTCAACGGTCTGAACTATTTTGCCGTTCTCGACTTTCTTCAAAGTCGCGACAACAGGATTTGCCAGCATAGCCGCGCCATTCTTTTCTGCCGATGCAAAAACATCATTCACCCATTTTTCAGTCAGGCAGCATCTAACGGCGTCGTGAACAGCGACAAACTCAATATCATCTTTTACCATTGAAAGGGCTTTAGCGACCGATTCAAAACGTTCGCTTCCGCCGATGCAGAGTTTCACGCCGTGAAAACTGATATTTGCGCCGTGAGTGATTTTGAAAAGTTCCTCATCTTCGGCAGGGATTGTCATTATTATTTGCTTAACATCGTCTCTGCCCGCAAAAAATTCTATGCTGCGCAAAAACGCAGGTCTGCCCGCGACATCTGAAAACTGCTTTTTCTTCACAGCCTCAAGATTATGCTTCTGCTTTTCAACAAATCTTTTACTGCTCCCCGCAGCACAAATTATTACAGCGATCTTCATTTAAAATTCTATTCCTTTTCGTGCATTTATATTTTTTTGGAAAGGGTGCTTTATTAATTCCATTTCCGTAACCAAATCGGCCATCCTTATCAATTCTTTTGTCGCGCCTCGACCGGTCATTATTATTTCAACCTGCTTAGCTTTAGATTTAACTAGATTTTCTATCAATTCCAGACCAACGAGCTTTGAAGCCAGGCAAAACACAATTTCATCGAGAATTATTACATCGTATTCTCTTGTTTTTGCCTGAAAAGTGATTGTTTCGAAAAGTTTTTCTATTTGCGTAGCCGTTTTCTCAAAAGTCTTTTTGTCCGCCAAAGATTTTCTCATATTCCATTCGATTTTTAACGGAACGATCTTTATCGGCAGTTTGCTTTTGAGTATTGCTTTGCGTTCTCCAAGTTTTAAAGAAGCGGGTTTCAGGAATTGATAAATGATAACTTTATTTCCCCAGCCTGCGCTGCGAAGCGCAAGACCAAACGAGGCCGTTGTCTTGCCTTTGCCCGTACCGGTATAAATTTGTACTAATCCTTTTGAAAGCATGATTATATATTATAGGTTTGCACCGTTTGAGGCAATTAAATCCTTGTACCAATACGCAGAATCTTTAAGCGTGCGTTTTTGGGTTTGATAATCGATATGAATCATACCAAAACGTCTGCTATAGCCATAAGCCCATTCGAAATTGTCCATGATAGACCATTGAAAATAACCTTTGCACGGAATCCCTTCATCGATCGCGCGTTTGTAATGCTTCAAATATTTAGTCAGGAAATCGATTCGTTGCGGGTCGTGAACTTTGCCGTCAGCATGAACCCAATCGCAATTTGCCATTCCGTTTTCCGTAATAAAGATTGGCAGTTTATAGCGTTCATAGTAAAATTTAGGACCCCAGTAAAGAGCTTCCGGCGTTACTTCCCAATCCATTGTCGTTAGCGGCGTGCCTTCCGTCTCCGGCACAATTTCCGCGCCGGTCTTTAGAGATGGCCGAACTTTCCAGCCTCTGTAAATATTCAAACCGATAAAATCCAACGGCTGAAAAATAGTTTTCATATCTTCATCGCTGAATTTCGGCATTTCATTTTCAAATTTTTTCAAACCATCGGCAGGGTATTTGCCCAGCAGAACAGGGTCTGCAAACCATGAATTATTCATAAATGATCTGTCGAAAACAGCGAACATCCCTCTGCGGGCAACTTCGACATTAATGAAGTTTTCGCTCGTTGGAATCGCAGGTAGGCCGACAAGTGCTGTACCGATGACGGGTTTTAATTTTGCGTTCGCACGAATGATCTGCACCGATTTCCCGTGTGCAAGCAATGAATTATGAGCAGCGGTCAAAATTTGAGGAAATTCAAGTTTAAGGCCCGGAGCGTGATAACCCGTTCGATGCCCAAAATCGATAAAACACTGAGGTTCGTTTTGCGGCATCCAATGACTTACGCGATTTGAAAGTCTGTCTACAATAACTTTCGTATATTCGGCGAACCAGTCGCTGCTTTGCGGATTAAGCCAGCCGTCCTTTTCGAATAAACTCTGCGGATAATCCCAATGAAAAAGCGTAACCCACGGTTCTATTCCATATTCGAGCAGTTTATCAATAAGTCTATCGTAAAATTCCACGCCTTTTTCGTTTATTTTGCCTGTACCGTTTGGTATAACTCTGGGCCATGAAATCGACAACCGATAAGCCTTTAGGCCTATGTCTTTCATTATTCGGCAATCTTCTTCGAATCTCTGATAATGGTCGCAGGCAATGTCGCCGGTGTTTCCGCAGTAAACTTTGCCCGGCTCTCTGCAAAAGCTATCCCAAACGGATAGACCTTTACCATCTTCGTTTGCTGCGCCTTCGATTTGGAAACTTGCGGACGCCGCCGCCCAGATAAAATCTTTTGGAAATGTCATTTTTTCTCTTCAATTGGTTTACAGATGATCGTCCTTGCGTTTATAACACTGCTCATTACTTTGACAACTACGAACATTGTAAGCGCAACGATGAGAAAATCTATTAACGTGTTTATAAACATGCCATAGCGCATTGCTACGGCGGGTACTTTTTCGCTTGTCTCTTTAACAGTTTCAGGTTTTAAAACCCACTGAAGATTCTTAAAATCCACGCCGCCAAGAACAAAACCAATCGGCGGCATAATTACATCGTTGACCAGTGAATTAACAACTTTATTGAATGATGTACCTATAATGATAGCAACCGCCATATCAATAGCGTTGCCTTTAATTGCAAACTGTTTAAATTCCTGCCAAATTTTCATAGCATACCTCCCAACTATTAAGATATTCAATATATCTTGTTAGTTCTGCTTATACCACTTAAAATTTCCATTTTTTGCTTTTATAAGAAACAAAAATGTATATAATTTCCACAAATTTGTTATGAACCGCTACGAATATGTATTTTTCATGGAGGATATAAAATGCCGGGAAGAAAAGATATAAGTAAAGTAATGATAATAGGTTCTGGCCCAATCGTAATTGGCCAGGCTTGTGAATTTGATTATTCAGGAACCCAGGCTTGCAAAGCACTTCGTAAATTAGGATACAAAATCCTTCTAGTTAATTCAAATCCCGCCACAATTATGACCGACCCAGATATGGCGGATATTACGTATATTGAGCCTCTGACGCTTGAGTCGATGACAGAGATCATCAAAAAAGAACGGCCGGACGCTCTGCTTCCAAACCTTGGCGGCCAAAGCGGTTTGAATCTTGTCTCGGAACTTGCAAAAGCGGGTGTTCTTGAGAAATACAATGTGAAAGTCATCGGCGTTAATGTCGACGCAATCGAAAGAGGCGAAGACCGTATCGCATTTAAAAATACAATGGCAAAGCTCGGCATCGATATGCCCAAGAGCGCACCGGCATATACAGTCGAAGAAGCGGAAAAAATCGCAGAACAGCTCGGCTACCCGGTTGTTGTTCGTCCTGCATACACAATGGGCGGAACCGGCGGCGGTCTTGTATATAATGTCGAAGAATT
>MHYA01000205.1 GCA_001825675.1 Planctomycetes bacterium GWF2_42_9
TAATCTTACCTGATATTCAGTAACAACAACCTTTGTTCGCGTCTTAATATCTTCAAGCAAAGTTCTGATCCGGCTGCACTGCTGTTTTAAGTCATCTGCAAGCGACTGGCCTTCAAGAGCGCGCATTTTTTTGAGCTGCTCGACCGCCTGATTCGTTACTTCCATTACCGCTTTTTTCAGATGTTCAGCTTTATCCAAATCCGGTTCCTGCGGCCTGATAATGCCCGGCAGCATAAGCAAATCCGCCAGGTTAATCGAACATTGTACGCCGGAGACGCAATTAATCGCGTTCAATTTATCAATGTAACTTTTCATAGCACCGGAATCTACTTCGAACATCGGTTCGCCGCTGACGTTTTTGAAACGGAGCATATAATTAACCGCTCCGCGATAAACGCTCTGGCGAAGCACCTTCTCAATATCCTGTTCGAGGAATGAAGCCGCTTCGGGCATACGCAGCGATGGTTTGAAGTAGCGGTTATTTACCGAACGAACCTCAACGGCATAACTAACGCCATCGATCTCGCGGCAAACACGCGCGAATCCTGTCATACTATTTAACATAAATTTCCTTTATTGATTAGCTGGTGTATTTGCCGGAGCAACAGGAGCGGCAGGTGTTTGTGGAACTTCCGGCGTAACCGGAGTAACCGGCTGACTTTGCTGCTGAACCGGAGCCGGCTGCTGCAAATATTCACTCGTCTGCGGCTTAAACCACTTAACAGCAACAACGCTCAAGAGAAGCCAAACAGCTACAAGACAAATCGTAACCCAAGTAAGGAAATCGCCTGTCTTTGTTCCGAGCAATGATGTTCCCAAACCGCCAAAAGCGCTGGCCAATCCGCCGCCGCGACCTTTCTGAATCAATACGATAAGAATCAGAAGAACCGCAACGAGTGCCCATACGGCAACAACAACTTTCATTACGAACGGCACAGCCGCTATTGTCAAATGCATCATTTTTTAATCCCTAATAAATTATCTTTATTTTATTTTCTAAAAACTTCGTGTCTTAGTGCCTTAGTGGCTAATTTACTTTGCTTCGGCAGCGGCTTTAATCATCGCGGCGAAATCGTCCGCTTTTAAACTCGCTCCGCCGACCAGCAAACCATCAATATCAGGCTTTGCCATCAATACAGCCGCATTATCCGGTTTCGCCGAACCGCCGTATTGAATTACCATATTATCGGCAAGGTCTTTATTATACATCTTCGCGATTAACTGTCGAATCATAAAATGAACATCCTGTGCCTGTTCAGGTGAAGCATTCACACCTGTGCCGATCGCCCAAACCGGTTCATAAGCGATAACAACCGTCTTTGCCTTTTCAGCGGAAATACCGGCCATACCCTTTTGAATCTGTTCGGTTACAACCGCTTCGGTTTTGCCCGCGTTTCTTTCTTCAAGAAGCTCACCAACGCAGAAAATCGGCAGCAAACCGGCATCGATAGCTGCTGTAAGTTTCTTATTGATAAGGGCATCCGTTTCTTTTATTACGTGGCGGCGTTCAGAATGGCCGATGATAACATATTTGCAGCCGACATCTTTCAACATCCCGCAGCTAACTTCGCCCGTGAAAGCGCCTTTTGCCTCGAAATAAACATCCTGTGCGCCAAGACCAACGGCTGAATTGCCGAGTGCGGCCTTTGCGGCAGGTAAATATACGAACGGCGGGCAAACCGCGACATCAACCTTTGAAAGGTATGATGCGCATTTCTCCGCTACGCCTTTTGCCAGTTCAACAGCCGACTTGCTGTCGGTATTCATTTTCCAATTACCACCAATAAATGGTTTTCTCATTTTCGCTAACTCCTGTGCTATTCTAAAATTAAATCACTTTTTGGATAACTGCCGAGCACCGAAAGCTGGAGGCAGTGCTGTTTTATTTCACTTAGACACTCGATCAATTTTTCATCTTTGCGATGACCCTGACAATCGACAAAGAAATAATACTCGCGCTGGCGTTTTTTGCTCGGCCGCGATTCAATATTCGTCAGGTTCACCTCGCGATTCTTAAACACATTCAGCACATCCGCCAATGCACCGGCTTTATGGGCTGTGCTGAAAAGTATCGAGGTCTTGTCTTCGCCGGTCGGGCGAGCGTCTTCTTTACTTATTATAAGGAAACGAGTTACGTTGTTTCCGATGTCTTCAATATTTTCGCAGATGATTTTCAGGCCGTACAGTTCGGCGGCAATATCCGAGCCGATCGCGGCGGCAAACTGTTCCTGCGATGCCATTTGAGCGGCTTTGGCACTTGAAGCGGCCGCTATCGTATTGGCTTCATTGAAAGTTGTCGAGAGCCATTTTTTGCATTGCAAAAAAACTTCCGGCTTGGAATAAACTTTCTGTACTTCTTTTAAGGTACAGTTAGCCAATAAGTTATGATGAATCGGCATATAGACTTCCGCGCAAATCATCGCGTTTGTATCAGCGAAAGCATCGAGCGTTTCGCCGACCTGACCGCCTGCCGAATTTTCGACCGGAACAACGCCCAAATCGCAATGGCCGCGGGTTACTTCGTCAAAGATGCCTTGAATATCCGTAACTGCTTCATAGTCAACGCTTTGGCCGAATTTTCGCATTGCCGCGGTATGGGTATAACTGCCCTGCGGCCCTAAAAACGCGATCCGCAAAGAGCGTTCAAGAAAGAATGAACCGCTCATAAGTTCCCGCCAGACAGCGACTAACGTCTTATCCGGCAGCGGCCCTTTATTCATCGCTGCTATGCGTTCGAGCACTTTTTTCTCTCTATCGGGAGCATAAACCGGCCCATCGCCCTTGGCTTTGCCGATCTCTATAACTACTTGCGCACGCTGATTTAACAGCTCAACGAGCTTGGTATCAATCTGATCAATTTTGCTGCGTAAGTCTTCTAAGTTCATATACTTATAGCCACCACCCTCTCCGTTTTTTTCTTTTCGAGGAAGAAAAAAACCATAAAAACTCGAGGGCTTTCGCTTCGCTCCAGCAGAGACCACGAAGAAAAGAAGATAACTACTTTCCGTCTCTTGTATAGAGTATTTCCAGCCTATAAACCTGTAATAGTTACCACAATTCGACCACGCAGTCAAACGAATTAGTAGTCAATAGTCAGTAGCCATTAGTAAAATCGTGCAAGGTGGAAACGAAGGTTATTAAATATTTTTGGTGTAATTAAACGCAATTATTTTCCAAATTCGCGCAAGTGGGTCAAAAAACAGGGGTAAAATCAGGACTTTTTCATTGTTTTTCGAGACTTTTTCATAGAAAAATCGGAAAAATTCCGAGTTTTTCCGGTTTTTTCGTGATTTTTCGGGAAGCGCGCTTGCGCAAATTTAGAAAACGCATTGTTTTAAGAAAAATAATAAAGGTGAGCTTTTTCATGAGAAATTTCAAACCTGCAAACTTGCATCTATTTTCAAAAAAATTGCGCGGAGTTTAAAAAACGTGCGCGAATTTTGAAAAATGGGTTTTTGAGACTTGCGAATTTTTAATAGCCACAAAGGCACAAAGACACGAAGATTTTTTAGACGCTGATTCCGCTGTTTTTTCACCACGAAGATAAGAAGGACACGAAGGCTTTGCTTTAAAGCCTGTTCTGAAAAATGCGACCTTTAGGCTGTCGACAAAAATGCTACTTATAGTATCGTAGACTCATAACAAAATTAAAAATAAAATATAAAAATGAAAAATGACATATTAAAAATAGAAATTGAATGGCAACTATGAAAAAGATTAATGTAAATTCAATTCAATCGGAATATCAAAGTTATATCGTTCTTGCGACTAATGAAAAACACGAAATCGATTGGGACAAATTGATCTGTTTGCTTTGCAAAGATGGCGAATGGACAACTCAAGGCGCTAAAACATTAGTTTATCTTGTCCAACAATATGGCAGTTTCATTTTGAAAAATGCTCTGGCTCTTGCTTTGGCAGCAAGTAACGAAGATGGTGAAGCAGGATTCTGAAAATGGATAAAATCATAAATTTGAAACTTCCTAAAATGATGGTCGGGCAAATCATTGATGGTCTGCGTGAACGACAAAAAGTTTGGCTGATGACCGCTGAATTTATGGAGACAGGAACGACAGAAGAACCGTGCATAATTGAAGAATGCTCCAATGCTGATGAAGCAAAATCAATCGCTGCATATTATGAGGAAATTATTAATGAGATTGAGAGGCAGATATGAAGAAAAACCCAATAATATTAGATGCCCTTCATAACGCATTGACCTTACTTAGTGAAGAATACGAAACAGTCCTAAATACTGAACTAAAAGGACAATACAAACAAGCCATTGATAAAATAGAGAACGCCATAAAGATGATAAACAATAAAAAATAGGGCAAAACTAAATCTTTCCAATTTATCCTTTTTAGCTATAATAAAAATACTTTTAGAGATGATTTAAATAAAAAGGATGAATAATGAATAGGGCATTTTATTCGGCTTCAATTTTTGATTTCTTGCGTTCTGCACCCATCGAAATATTAGGCATACTTTCGCAAAATAACCCCTTTTCACAAGAAACAACACAGCGTGATGCTTGGTTGGAACAAATAGGTATCCTTCAAAAGATTCTTAAACCGTATCAAGGAAAAATTTATTTTGAGTTTTCGATTCCTCGTATGGGGCAGCGAATAGATACGCTTCTTATAATTGGGTCAGTAATATTCGTTCTTGAATTTAAAACTGGAGCAGATGAATTTACCTCTTATGCGATTGATCAAGTTTGGGATTATGCATTAGATCTGAAAAATTTTCATGAAACCAGTCATAATCAATTCATTGCGCCAATTTTGATCGCAACAGAAGCAAAGACGATTGCCCCTGTTGTATGTGCAACTCCTGAAAATGATAAATTATTATTACCCATTAAATCTAATACAGAAACACTTGCAGAAGTAATTCAAACTGTTTTAAAATTTTCCGAAGGTCAACAAATCAATCATACAAATTGGGAAAATGGGAGATACTGCCCAACACCTACAATTATAGAAGCTGCGATGGCTTTATACAAAGGGCATTCTGTTGAAGAAATTTCACGAAACGATGCAACATCGATAAATCTTAGTAAAACATCAGAAGCAATCTCTGAAATCATTAAACATTCAAGTCAAAACTCTAAAAAATCAATTTGTTTTGTTACAGGCGTTCCGGGCGCAGGCAAAACATTGGTCGGTTTGAATATTGCAAATACACATTCCGATGAGGCAAACGATCTTTATAGTGTGTACCTTTCTGGCAATGGCCCGCTTGTAAAAATCTTGCGAGAAGCATTGGTAAGAGACAAAGTAAAAAATGAAAAACAATGTGGAAAAAAGATAAAAAAAAGTGATGCCTTTGGTGCAGTTAAAGCCAGAATTCAAAATGTTCATAATTTCCGTGACGATTGTCTTGAAGATCAAAATCCACCGATTGAACATGTTGTTTTATTCGATGAAGCACAGAGGGCATGGAACGTTGAACAAACTGCTAAATTTATGAAAACCAAAAAGAAAAAAGCAGGGTTCAATCAATCCGAACCAGAATTTTTAATTTCAGTGCTTAATCGACATCCAGATTGGTCAGTGATTATTTGCCTTGTTGGTGGCGGCCAAGAAATCAATACAGGCGAAGCAGGAATTGGCGAATGGTTAGATGCAATTAAGAAATCATTCCCTGATTGGAACATTTACATTTCTCCACGTCTTAGTGACAGTGAATACGCTGCGGGAGAAGCATTAAATAAATTGCAGGCGCATCCTAATGTTTCCTATAAAGATGAATTGCACCTTGCGGTATCGATGCGATCTTTCCGTGCGGAAAATGTTTCTTTATTGATTAAGCAATTATTAGATCTCGACAGTGATAATGCTGTAAATACGTTAAAAAGTATTAATGAAAAATATCCAATTGTTATTACGCGCAATCTGTCAAATGCAAAAAAATGGCTTAAACATAAAGCTCGCGGTTCAGAAAGATATGGCATTGTTGTATCATCGCAAGCCGAAAGATTAAAACCTCACGCCATCGATGTAAAATCTCCGATGGATCCTATACATTGGTTTTTGAATGACAAAGATGATGTGCGTTCTTCGTATTATCTTGAGGATGTCGCAACAGAATTTCACATACAAGGATTAGAACTGGATTGGGTATGTGTTACTTGGGATGCGGATTTCAGACATACTCCCCAAGGTTGGAAACATTGGTCTTTTGTAGGGAACCGTTGGAATAAAATTAAAAAAGAAGAAAGACAAGCATATTTGAAAAATGCTTATAGAGTACTGCTTACACGTGCAAGGCAAGGTATGGTAATTGTCATCCCAGAAGGCGACAAAGAAGATTTAACCCGCAAACCGGAATATTATAATTCTACATATGAATATTTGAAAAATATTGGATTTGCTGAAATTTAATTAGAATCTATTTAAAAGATTTCTCCGCTGCGTCTTGACAAGGTCAAAACTTCGGTCGAAATGACAGCGGTTTTTTTGCAGCGCATAAAAAAACCCCGTCAAATTGACGGGGTTGGATATTTAACGGATGACACTTAAGCGGCTTTGATGCCGATCAAATTGAAAAATCTTGTAACCAAATCCTGACGGCCGCCTGCGGGCAATTCGCGAGTGAGCCATTTGCCGTTGCCCATTGTAATGATCGACCACGGCGTGATCCACCATAACGCGACGAGCCAGAAAAGGCCGTAGGCGTAAGACCAGAGCGCGTCGGAATTTCGACGGCGGATAGAATAGAAGACCATTGGAACTGTCGAAGCCAAGACAGTGCCGAGCGCGACCTGCGTAATGTAAATCTGCGGATCCATAAACATCGCACACATCAGAGCGCCGATAATCGCCTGCGGAATAATCATCGCAAGAACAGCCATTACGAAATTGATGATCGCGCCGCAGCGATCGCCTTTGCGGAACTTTTTGAAAATGAATTCTCCCATAACCAAATTTTCACGAACGTTGCTGCGTGCCCAACGGAGGAACATTTTGCAAAGCTGCTTATAGCCTGTCGGAGCGATTGTATACACAACTGAATTAGACTGGAAGCGGACATCGTAGCCGTTCTTGAGAATCAGATTTGTAATCGCGCGGTCTTCGCCGATCGTGGCAGGTTTGCCGAAGAAGGTTTGTTCTTTCCATTCTTTCAAATCTTTGATAATTGATTTTTTGCGATATGCGCTCAAAGCGCCGGGTGTGCAGAAAACGGAATTTACCATACTCTGGCTGGCGCGGATAAAATCGAAACTGTACGCGAATGAGATTTCGAGCATTTTCGGGATAACGCCTTCTCTGCGGTTTAAAACGCGGACGTTGCCTGCGACTGCGCCGACCTGCGGATCAGCAAACGGGCTGACGAGTCGGCGAATTGTCTGGCGTTCGATAATTGAATCGCTGTCGATTGTTATGATGATCGAACCTTTGCTTGCGCGAACGCCTTCATATATAGCGTCGCGTTTGCCGCGGTTCTTCGGGAAATTAATCAAATCTATTCTGCCGTCTGATGTTTCGACAGCTTTCTGCATCCATTCGAGTGTGTCGTCTTTGCTGCCGTCGTTGACTGCGATGATTTGCAGTTTGTCGGCTGGGTAATCGCTTTTCAAAACGCTGCGAAGAGTTTTGAGAACGCATTCGCCTTCGTTGTATGCTGGTACGATAATTGTGCAGCGCGGAAGTTTGGCATCGCTAAGTGTTGGTGCGGGTCTGTAACGCAGGACGAGAAACAAACGCCAGATAAATACAGAAAGACTTAAATAAATGAGAGCTTGTGTTGCTGTGAGGTAGAACGCACCGGACGAAGTCAAACGCATCTGTTCGGCGGAATCTTTGAAATCCTGCAATGTGATGATGCCGCTGTATACGATGGCAGCGACGATGAGTATGATGCAAAACTTCGAGCCGGAATCGACGGACAACGGCATACGATAGTCGGCATAGGCGCCGCCAAATCGCGGAGAATATTCCGCAGCATACGATGAAGCTGAAATATAACTATACAACTTTTTCTTCAATTTTAACATATTGAAAATTCTTTCTCGGCTTTCTTAAAATTTTCAGCCGTGATGAATCGCCGAGGATGGCGATTTTTGAAAAGATATGCTTTACTCTTTAAAGTATAACAAGACTACCATTATACCAAACCAACAATTATTGAGTCAAAATAAATCCGAAAAGAAAGTCCGATATATTTGCAAAACAGGGCTTTGTGGGATATAATACTCGACAATCATTAAAGGAAACGAGTTTTTTAGTATCAAAAGACGAGATATTTTCGGACGAACTTGCGAAGGGTGAAAGTCGTAAAATAGCCGTGCAAAGTAAGAATCTTTTGGTAAAATATAACAAGATCATTGATAATTGGATGAAAAATCAGCAAAGATGCGAAGTATAAAATTTGTCAAAGAATTCTTAAAGCACCCGACACAAGTAGGGGCTGTAGCGGAAAGTTCAGGATTTCTGGCACGCAAAATGGCCCAGCAAATCGGCAACGCGCAAAACGTGGTCGAGTTTGGGCCAGGGACAGGCTCTGTTACTAAAGAAATACTTCGGCATCTGCCCGCAACCGGGAAATTGACCTGCCTTGAAATCAATCCGAAATTTTGTGAGGATTTGAAAAAGATAAAGGATGGGAGGCTTGAAATTGTCAACGGCGATGTACGCAATTTCAGCAGGCAAATTGAAAATTACGATTGCATACTGTCGAGTCTGCCATTGGGGATTTTTGAAAAAACGCAGCGCGATAAAATTATCGCGATATCGGGCAGAGCGAAAAAATATGTTCAGTTTCAGTACACGCCTTTTTTGAAATCAAAGTTCAAAAAATATTTCGAGGATGTCGAGATAAAATTTGTGCCGTTGAATATTCCGCCGGCGTTTGTGTATGTCTCAAAGAATCCGAGAAGCAAAAACATCAACTTAAAAACAGAAAAACCAAGCCGATCATTTCCTGTGAAAATCGCGATGCAGCTTTTGATGGTGTTCGTGAATTTGTGGCGATAAATGCGAGATTCTTCGCTGCCCCCCTACGG
>MHYA01000206.1:0-3374 GCA_001825675.1 Planctomycetes bacterium GWF2_42_9
TAACCCCTTTCTTTTTGTTGTTTGATTTATTTGTGTGTGCCTACCTTTATATAGCATTGTAGGTCTATAATGTCAAGTGGTATTATACAGTGGTTCGCAATTTATTTTTTGAGTTTTCAACAAACTCTTAACTTATCCCCCAAAAGCCGCCGACTTAGCTCGCCTCCATCATCTACACGCGCACGCGCGAGAGAGTTTGCAAGACATTTGGCCTATGATGACACGAATTGGCCGCTGATGGGCGCAACTGGCTAGTTGTTTATAAGCTGTTTATAGGCTATTTGGACGCTGTTTAACGATGCGGTGGCGCGGTGCGTTCCCACCACGCCAAAAAGTTAAATTTTGCGCAAATAAATTCGTACACTTTCATCACAGAAAAAAACTGGCTAAAGAAAAAAAGCATTCTTTCCTCCAGCCACAGGATTTTTTACCACACCCCCCGCCCCCTCGCCCTCCGGTACTCTACTTAACTCGCAAACCGCCAGAGCAATTTCAGACTTTGGACAAGACGTATCGTGTATGCTATGCGAAATATTAAGTAATATTCAAAGTGTGTGCCAGTAGTAGCAGTTTTGTACATCCGGCTATTGCCAGAGCATTTTTGTGTAGCACACCAACGGAAGATACGGTCTATGCGCAGTAGTTAAGCGAAAACTGTATTTTGTAAATATCTCTGTAGCAGGCATTTACAACAAGCGAAAATTGCTGTTTGAGGGGGTGGCTATCATTGTATCAAAAGGTGTTCTTTGGGAGATTAAGTGTTGTTTGTAACACCGACTAAGTCAGCACAAAGAACGCTTTGGGCCAGCATTAGGATTTTAACCGTACCAAAGCCCTTGTGACTCTGGGTACTCTGCTTAGTTCGCAAACTGCCACAATGTTTTAGACGTGTGGGCGATGTGGTGAAATATTACAGTGATATTCAAAGTGTGCCATTGGTAGCACGTTTGTGCATTCAGATACCGCAATAGCATTTTTCATATAATGAACCAACGGAAGATAGGTCCATGCGCAGTAGTTAAGCAAGAACTGGGTTTTGCAAGTGTTGTTGTGGTAGATAGTTACAAAAAGCAAAAATCGCTGTTTTGAGGGGGCGGCTATAATTGTATCAAGAGTGCGTGGTGGTGGGGTTTAACTGTTACGCCAAATGCGTCTGCAACGCCGGTTACGCCGTCGATTCTCAAGATCGGTCAATATGAACACAGAACCTTGCAACTATTTGCTCATGGCTACTTACATAACCTCGCGTGTACGCGCGAGATGGTTTGTATCAACAGTTTACTACACCTCCGGCCTCATCGCCGCCTGGTATTACGCTTAATTCACAAACTGTAGCAGTGTTTTAGACTTTGTTATAATATGCGCTGTGATATTCAAAGTGGTGTGCCAGTTTATACATCCGACTATTGCAAAATCATTTTCCAGATTTCACGCTAACGGAAAATATTGTTGTGTAAACCAATGTTTGTAACTTGTTGCTTCTACTTTGGCGAAAAACATTTGAAAAGGATAACTATGATTGTATTATATGAGCGTTTTATTAAGGTTGATCGTTATATGAAAGGTGGTAGGAGTGCCAGTTTCTAAAGCAGCAGTCCGAACAGGGAGGATTTCACTCTTTTCACCCCTTTTCACTTAGATTTCACCTTAGTTAAGTTGTATAATTCCAACAAGTTATAGTTGAAAAGTGAAATCGGTGAAATCTATCTACCTAAATTTTTGGGAAGAAATAAAATAATTAAATAAGTAATTAATATTCATATTGATAGAGAGATATGCAAAACGAATTCACTCTTTTCACCTTTTGTATTTAGGTCGTTAGTTATCAATGACTTAGCCAGAGTGAAATTCAAGTGAAAAGGGGTGAAAAGGGTGAAATCTCCTTATCATGTAAAGGCTTAAAAGCATAATTATGGAACACGATCCTCAAGAAGTTGCTTCAAAAGACTGGCTGCATAGGATCGCCTTGGCGGTCGATGAATTTGTCAAGGCAAAGAGCTGCATCGTACAGTTTCAGCAGATGATAACCAAGTGGTCATCTGAACAAGATCAACGAGTGCATGAGCATGACTACTGGCAAGGCCAGAGGCAGCGGCACTTTGAGGAAGAAGTTAGCACTGATCCTGACTTGCAGCAAGAAAATAGACAACCACCATTTGAGAACTGGGTTTTTGAATCTTATAATCGTGCCGAACACTTCGGATCAAAAAACCGTCAACATCGGATTATTTCATATCAGGGATGGGTGCCTCCTGAACTTGCAATGGCATCGGAACCGGATTGTCAGTCGCCTCTTCCATTACCGGTCAGGGCGATTACACTGACGGAAAAATATGCTGTGCTTGCGGCGGTGCATGATTATTTTTGCAATGACGCGGAGTACATTGATCCCTGGCAGGATGCAAAAGAGGCAGCCGAGTTGATGGCGGCTTTAGCATACACCGTACTTGTCCATGATGGAGTGGAGCAACTGACCGAATCAGATCGGGATGATCTTGAAGTATTTCTGGAAGATATAAAGGCCGATGTTGCCGCCATTCCTGTCGAATCACTTCCGCAACTTGCTGGGGAATGTAAGCCTGATGATCAGGCCAGTAACATTTTCCGAAAAAACGGTGATTTCTGGATTGTGCGGTTTAATAGCAAAACCGTTAATATCAAGCATACCAAAGGTATGGACTACATTGCCAAGCTGCTTGCCATGCCAAGTGAGTCGATTGCAGTTGTCAGACTAACCAGTTACAAGGTGGATGCACAACTGCTCAAAGAAGGTAAGACCCATCAAGCTGAATACTATCGGGATGAAAACGATCCTCCTCTTGAAGATGATATTCGTGAGAAGAAAGAAATACGATTTGAAAAACAACTATCAACCCCCGCAGATAGTAAGATTCTGGAAGATAGTAAAAGAATGCTGGATGAACTCGAAAGCGAAATCGCTAAAGCCGAATCGAACAATGATTTTGGCATGATCGATAAATTGCGGCAAGAGAAGAGATTTCTTGTGTCTCAGTTAAAAGAAATGATTGATCCTCGCAATAAGAACAGCAACCTTGCCGCAGATGCTGACCATATCCGCAAGGCAGTTACAAATGCCATCAGTCGTGCGTTGGAAAACATCGGTGAGCATCATAAGGAACTTTATTTACACCTTGATAATTCCATAAGCAGGGGTTTTCAATTAATGTACGCCCCAGAGCGAGAAACATTATGGAATTTATAAACGCGCTACGCCTCTTGTAGCGCCGCTACGCCATTTGTAGCCCTATCACTAATAGGACAAGTAATTGTTTTGTGAAAGGAGCTACAAAATGGCGGATATAGAACTTTTAACAGCGACGCAGATAGCGGATATACTTGCTGAACCACCACAG
>MHYA01000206.1:3380-8854 GCA_001825675.1 Planctomycetes bacterium GWF2_42_9
TCCTACATCATCTCCAAATATCGCCTCAAGCCAGTAAAGCGGATAGGAATTATTCGTCTTTTTGGCCCCGAACAGATTCCCGCAATCAAACAGGGTCTCTATGACATTCGGATACGGAGGTCATAATGGGTAACTCATTAACTGTTTTTGTTAAAGACCACTGCGCATGCTGGAAAGATAAAATGTGCCTTGGGGTTGATGTCTGGAACAAGGCATTCAACAATAGCCGCCTGTGCTGGATTTTTGAAAAAAAGGCCTGTCCGTATTTTCAACGCTGCGTACTGCCAATTGCGCACCAAAAGGGAACTTACACTAAACTTGCCAGGCTTTATAGCCTGCTGGATCAGTCATTTGCAAAAACAGAGGTTCGCCGTTGCGGTTGTGGTGCCGAATTGCAGAGGCGGAGGCGTTTATGCGACAAATGCGCCCGACGACACCGGCAGGATACATACCGCAATATCCGTCATAAGCTCAATCAGAAAGTAAAAAGATGACACCACATGGGTCAACAACAACTGTAACGAAGCTGTTACGGGAAAAGTATGGCCTTGAAGTAAAGCCAGGCCATAAGATCACCTGCCCGAAATGCGGCCACAAGACGTTTTCGGTAAAACGTGATGATACACTGGTTAAATGCTTTTACCCCAAATGCGGCTTCTTTTTGCGAAATGGTGGTCATGGTGACGGCATAATTACGCAACTGCAAGATATACTCGACAATATATTTGAGACATTCCACGCAGAACTGCTGTCATTAGCATCGGATTCAAAGAAAAATGCCTATTATTACTGTGTAAATGAGCGGGCAATAAGTTGTCGGGTGGTAGAGGATTCCATGCTCGGTGCGGTACCGTTATCCGGCTACGATGTAAATGCCCAGCTTGAACCTTTACTACAATCACTGCAAGCGCAATTAGAAACCATTGCACCAAAATCGGACATGCCCGGCAGACCTCCCAAAAACCCGCAACTCGATGATCTTAAGAAACAGATTCGGACTGTTGAGGATTTTAGAAGCAAACTCGAAAGCTGTCTAAAGTGTACTCATGGCTGGCTGTGTTTTTTCTATGCCGACAGGTATCATCGAATAACATCTATACGGTTTAGACAGCCGTACAGTAAAAAGCTGTTGTATTTCAAGCCATTCGATAATGCCGGATTATTTGGACGTGAACTGTTTACACCGTACCATTCTGAACATTTAAAACACCTTAATGATAAGCTGATTATAGTAGAGGGTGAATTCAACCAGCTTGCGATACAGTCCCTCATGGTACAAATATCAATTTCAGATTCTATCAATGATTATGTTCCGCCTTATGTCAACTGCTGTGCGGTTGGCGGTGTGAACAATGCTGACCTTGAGATGATAGCGGCTGTGGCTTCAGAACCGATCATCTGCTACGACAATGATTCAAACGGTGCCGGGATGGAACTGGTCAATAATGCCAGGGCGCACTTTGCGGTCAGCGCATTTACCACACCCTATACAGATAGCGACCTGGATAGCTATATACGCTCATTTGCTGTTGATTATAAATCGGCATGGGAGTCGATAGTTGGTATGGTAAAAAATCGTAGCTATTTTTACCGTGACTACGAGGGCATTGCCGGTGAGATTTATCGAATTCGCCAGAAGCAAGGGCCGTGGGATAAACGTCGTGACTTTGAAATAAATGCCGAGGTAGCCACTGCCGTCACAAAGGATTTGAAGCATCGCGGCAAATTTTACAACGATGGCAAGACAGTGTATTTCTTCTTCAACGAACATAAAAAGCTGATCACTATTGACGAGAATGACGATGAGTGTCTGCTGATGCTCTCTAAGTATGGCATCAACGGCACCGAATCCATCTACCGTTATCTGATAAGTGAACTTCAAATCAAAGCCAAGACTGATGGTATCAGTACATCGGTATATCGATTTACCTATTTCAATGCCACTACCAGCACACTGTATCTTTACAATTATGCCAATCAGATTTATCGAATTACGCCGGAACACATCGACTTGGTTGATAATGGTACCGATGGCGTGTTGTTCCGATCAGACCCAAAATCAGAGCCGTTTGAGTATTGCGATTATGACAAGAGTCAATCATTGCTCGACAGAATCATTATTGGCAGGATCAATTTTGACGAGGACAGCTTAAGTATTTCTGAGCGAAAGCTGCTGTTTATCATGTGGTTTTATTCCATGTTTTTTGAGAATATTATGCCCACCAAGCCCATCCTGGCCTTTATCGGCATCAAAGGTTCTGGCAAATCAATGACCGCCAGGCGGGTGGGACAGTTGTTGTTCGGCAGCACGTTCAATGTTGCTACGGTAAATGATGATGTAAAAGATTTTGATGCCGCTATAACCAATGCTCCGTATGTTGTGATCGACAATGCCGATTCCAAGAGTTCATGGCTCGAAGACCGCCTGGCTATTATCGCAACCGGCGGGGTAATCAAGCGTCGAGAGCTTTATACGACAAACAGGCTGGTCGATTTCCCCGTAAGCTGCTTTCTGGCAATTACCTCCCGTACACCGAAATTCCGCCGTGATGATGTCGCCGACCGACTGCTGATTATGCGGCTCAAACGATTTGAGACTTTTGTGGCTGAAAAAACCATGCTCGATGAAGTTTTGCAAATGCGCAACCAGATCATGTCCGAAGTAATAGACCATTTGCAGCAGGTAGTACAAGCACTTGATAAATTCAAGGGTTCAAATTTTACCAGCACATTCAGGATTGCGGATTTTGCCGATTTTGCCATCAAAGTTGCCCGCTTTACTGGAATTGAATCAATGATGCAGACCATTTTTGACAAACTCAGCCATGAACAATCAAGATTTACCCTTGAAGGTGAACAGATTTATGAGTTGCTCTCGGAGTGGGTACAGGACAACGAAAATATGGAGGTTACCAGTGATACCCTTTGCCGCGAATTAGCGGCGGTTGCTGAAAAACAGGGTGGAATCTTCATCTATAAAGGCAAAACCCGATCATTTGCACAGCGGCTTGGAAATTTGCGTCCTAATCTTGAGGAGTTTTTTTATATCACAGATCGGGATGGTGGTGGACACAAGAAACTATTTTCATTCCGACCCAGGGAAGGCAAGTAAAACACTATGGATTTATTACTGTTATTGCGAAATTACGCCGGCTCGGAAAACAAAACTACTACAATACCTAAAGTATTGCCGCTGCCACCACAATCGCCTGCTGATAGTGACAACGGAATCCCGCCCCAGTTGCGAGAGGAATTTGAGGAACTTGCAGCGAAACTGGAATACGACTGTGGTTTATCACGAGCAAAAGCCGAAACTCAAGCCAAAATAGAAATACTTGATCTCATTCATTCGCAGAAGCGGAGGTGATATTATGTCAAGCAACAGTGAAGTAAAAAGTATTGGGATCATAAAGGATTTAGCGGAACTGCCCCTAGGCGCAATAATATCCGAAGATGCGTTGGCAAAGATTTTCGACCGCCATCAAGTTTCCGTTAAACGAGCAGTGGAACGCAAAGAGTTGCCACCGAGCGTCAGGCTCTTTGGTGAACCAGTCTGGACTGCCGGTACCCTAATTGCGCATCTGGAAAAAAGACTAAGAGTGGCGGCAGATGAACAGACCAAACTTGAAAAAAGAATCGGCGAGCTTACTGCTTGACATTTCCGATTACGCTAAGTATGTTAGGTGCATTATGACAAAAAAGAAAATCAAGATGGGCAGGCCGCCCAAGAGAATTGCTGACAGACGCTCTACCATAACAACTATACGGCTGAAACCAGAGGATCGGAAGCAGCTTGAAAGTGATGCAACTGTAATGAATATGAGCTTGTCGGACTATCTGTTCTGGTGTTGGCAGAAAGCGAGAGGTTAAAATGGCAGGTGTGCGGAAAAAGGTGTTGAAGAGCGGCAAATACCAGGGCTTTTTTATTGATTATCGTGGGGCGATGAAATCTTTTGTCGGCACTCATAAGAAAGCTGAAACGTTGTCGATTGCCGAGCGGCTCGAAGATGACCACAAGCAAATACGTCTGGGTTACAGGCCCAAACCACATTCTTCCTTTGCGCACCGTAATACCTCGTTCAGAGAAGTTGCTGACCAGTATCTTGCCTGGGGTAATATGCAGGGCGGTAGAGGCGGACGGCCTTGGGGGATAGACCATGCCAGAAAAAGAAAAACACAGCTACAGTTCTGGGAAACGGAATTGAAATTTAAAACTCTTTCTGACCTCGATAGCATTTTGCCAAAGGTAGAAGCTGTACTCCAAGCTATGAGAGAGAAAGGCCGCACTGGGCGAACGATCAAACATCAGGTTGACACGCTTGTAACTTTCTGTAACTGGTGTATGGAACGGGATTACCTAGCTGAACATCCTTTGAAAAAACTTGGCCGCATTGATCATACACCTAAAGATAAACGTCGGGCTATGACGATAGACGAAATCCACAGGCTGTTGGCGGTTGCGCCAGAGCGAATGAAACTTTTGTATGAGGTTGCCCTTTGCACCGGTCTCAGGGCCAAAGAATTAAGAAGTTTAACAAAGGTTCACCTCGATGTTGAAAATTGCGGGCTTTGGCTTGAGGCTGCCTGGACTAAAAACAGGAAAGCCTGCTTTCAACCTATAGGCAAAGACCTGGTTCAACGCTTGTTACAATTTTCGGACAGTGGAATAGTGCCACAATTATATCAACAATATTTTAGAGGTTTTGTGCCTCCAGATGGAGCTTTGTTGTATGTGCCGTCACACGCCGCTCGTGAAATGGATAAGGATTTGGAAACTGCTGGTATTCCCAAGCGTACCGCAGAGGGTAAGTTGGATTTCCACGCGAGCCGAACATCTTATATTACATTGTGTGCTGAAACAGGCGGCAATGTCAAAGAGTTGCAAACAATGGCTAGGCATTCAACACCTGACATGACAATGAACACATACGCTCGCGCCAGAAATGACAGGCTTTCAGAACTGGCTGAGAAAGTTGCGCAAGCTGTTCTCTCACAGGCTGGCGTTGCGCGCAGATTGCGCGCGAAACAAATTGACTCAAAAGAAGTAGGGCATAAAGCCTTTCCAGAACAAGACTTAACTGCTGATTTAGGGGAATGGAGGCGGGGGGATTTGAACCCCCGTCCCGAGACATTTCAAGATAAGCTTCTACATGTTTAGTCGTTCATTATTTTTTATCGCCTCTACTTGCGTCAAGCGACAGACACTTGCTTTGGCTATCCCAGAGTTTCTCATCCCATCAGTCCGGGCACCCGATGAGACCAGCCCGCTGTTTTGCGCTCTAACAAGACCCGCAGACAATGTCCTGTTGAACGGGTTGCCTAATTAGGCAGCCATGCGATACTGTGTATCTGCATTTAGTTTCTTGCCAGATGATTAACCAGGCCAACTGGCGTCCTGCACATGCCACTTACCTCTCTAGCTATCCGGTCGAAGCCATTCGCCCCCTATTCACTTTTAAATGCCGGCCGAGGCC
>MHYA01000207.1:0-8810 GCA_001825675.1 Planctomycetes bacterium GWF2_42_9
CAGCAGGTCGAAAATCGACAGCAAACTTTATAACGATTTTATTAGCACAGGGCTTGTGCATCTGGTTTGCCTATCGGGGTTGAATGTCGGCATTTTCGCGTGGGTTGCATTGTGGATATCGAAGAAGGCGGGTTTGCTGCATACAGGCAGATCGATTGCTTGCATTATCGCGACGATTGTTTTTCTGCTTGCTGTGCCTGCGCAGTCGCCTGTGCTTCGAGCAGGTATAATGTTTATTATTTTTTGCGGTGCAAAACTGGTCAGCAGGCAGTCGCTTGCGCTAAACAGTTTGGCAATTTCTGCGATCATACTTTTGCTGATCAAGCCGACAGATTTTTTAACGGTAAGTTTTCAATTATCATTTGGGGCACTTTCAGGCATAATACTTTTTAACGAATCGATCGTTACATTTTTCAGACCATTAATGCGGTTTGGTTTTCTTAAAGGATTTTTCGGCCTGTTGGCGGCGGGTTTGGCGGCGTATGCGGGCGTAGCGGGGATTGTGGCGTTTCATTTTTATAAGATTCAGATATTATCCGCTATCTGGACTGTGCCGGCATCGATACCTGCGACTGTTTTGATAGTTTTGGGCACGTTTAAAATTTTGATCACTACCCTTTCGCCAAGTGTCGGGATAATTATCGGGTACATCCTCGATTTGGCGGCGGATGTTCTTGCTTTTATGGTAACAATATTTGGCAAAGTTAGCTTTTCAAATATTTCCATCGGCAAGGTTTCTATTTGGGTAATTATTGCATTTTATCTGACGCTATTTTTATGGAAATTTTTGCCATTTAAAACTTTCAAAAAACAATTAATTTATCCGGGCATCATTATAATTATATTTTTGGCTGCAATTTTTATAAACAGGTTTCAAAAAATTAATAATTTACAATTAGAAGTTCTGGCGGTCGGACACGGGCAATGCTGCGTGATGACATTGGGGAATAATGCAAGTATTATTGTCGATGCGGGGTCTATAACACAGGGAAATATTGGCGAAAGGATCGTAAATCCGTTTCTTGATTATGCGGCGGTAAATAAAATCGACGCGGTTTTTATCAGCCATGACGATATTGACCATTTCAATGGTTTGCCAGAAATATACGATAAGCGTAATTTCAAAAATATTTACACAACGCAGCAGTTGATCGAAAGCTATTCGGGAACGGCGGCAGAATTAAAAAGATTGTATTCGCCTAAGGCTGCGCCTGAAAAATTTTCACAAGGCAATTTAAATATTATGAAATTATGGCCTGTGGGAACTGATGTGGAAATTTCCGATAATGAATCCTCGCTGGTATTGCTCGCCGAATACAAAAATAGAAAAATTTTGTTCTGTTCGGATATAACAAAGCAAGCACAGGAAAATTTGATGAATTTATATCCGAATTTAGATATTGATATATTGATCACGCCTCATCACGGTTCGGCAAGGACGACTGATGATAATTTTATTACTTTTTTTAAGCCTGAATATTTAATCACAAGCGCAGGTGATGCAGATTTTGGCAGAACGAGCGAAGCAATCAAGAAATTTGAAAAAAGTTTTTATACGTTCAGGGATGGAGCGGTTGAGGTTAGAATTGATGGGAGAGGAAGAATGAAAGCGACGATTCAGAATACAGAACTCAGTAGACAGTAGACAGTAGAGGAACGCTTCGCGACTGATTTTGTTCCGCGTGGGCTAAAGCCCACCCTACAAACTGAATTTGAGATTTCAGAGACGAGATTCTTCACTTCGTTCCGTCTTACGGAACTTCGTTCAGAATGACAAACATTATGGAACGAGGAATACGTCCTGATCGCCGGCGGGTGTTTCTGTGCCTTGATAAGTATCGCGGCCTTTGACGGTAAAGATGTCGTCATTTTCATTTAGAACACGCTGCGATGTGAATTTGATCGTGCCGTTGCTGAACATAAGATTCTGGCCTCTGCCGCGATGACTGCTGCTGTTTGCGCGAAGCAATTTTTCGTTTAATTTTACAGGATCAAATTCAGCACGTGATACGTTTTTCGGAAGCGTTACGCAGGATTCAAAAATCGGATTGGCATCCGACATAAGAAGAGTTGACGAACTTGGCACAAGCGATTTATTCGTATCGGTAATCAATTTGAAGCTGTAAGTAATGTAACGACGGTCGGGGAAATCTGGCAGTGATTGAATTTGCTGGGAATCAAGGGTCGGCAAATTTCTGCTATTGCAAGTGCCCGGACAAACAAAAACTTTTGGATTTGATACATAGTTGCGTTTGACAAGCAGCCAGACGTGTCTGGTATTTGAATGGTTCTGGGGCTGTGTTGAGCCAACTTTCCACCATGGGTTGCCTGCCCTGGTTTCTACTGCGGGTAAAGACCCATTGTTGTCGCCGGCGTATTGCGTAAAGCCGCGAGAAATATTGTTGAGGTTTGCCTGACATGCTGTCTGCCAGGCCTGCGCTCGCATTTGTCTTGTTACGGGAACGAAAAGGCCGGAGAAAACTACGATTGCGGCTGCGACTGAAACGGCTTCACTTAAGGTACGCCAAAAACTCGGACGCTTTGTTACGATTTTTTCTCTTTCACTTGTAAGAAGCTGACCGAGTTTGATTATTGGTTCGGTTTTTAAAGGCTGATGTGAGTAAAGTTTTTCGAGTGTTACTTCTACGAGATGGTCGGGGCAAGTTTCATTTTGGTGATCGAGATGGTCGAGAGCGGACAATGAATGGCTAAGTTTATCATAGAACTGGCGCGCACCACTATGCGTTAGCAAAAGCTGTTTTGCTGCTTCCGATTCTTCCCAGCCGGCACATTCGAAATAATAATCCAGCAAGATATCCTGCTGCTTTTTACTCAAGGTTTTCATTGTTACAAGTTCTCATCCGAAGTGGAAGATTTCCATTTTTTAGTAAAATAGACTATCGCTGTATGTAATCGGCTCTTAACCGTTCCAATTGGTATACTCAAGATGTCCGCCATTTGTTTGTAAGAAAATTGTTCAAAATATGCCAAAATTAAAATTTCTTTGAGATTTTCGGGCATCTCTTCAATGATTTCCCGGACTTTTTCGGCGCGTTCTGTTTTTTCTGCTTCCTGATAAGGAGTTACTTCATAAGCAGTTAAAGAATTAACGACATCATCTATGCTTAAATCAACCGAATCGCTCATTGTGCCGATGGAAACGGTTTCGTGGCGCTGCTGTTTTCTTAGTGCATCGCGGGCTTTGTTTGCGGCGATTGTGAAAAGCCAGGGACGAAGCGGTTTTCCTTTTTCGAAACTATGTCGGCTGCGATATAGCTGTAAAAACGTCTCCTGGAATGTTTCTTCGACCAGTTGCTGCTGATTTAAAAACCTTCGCAGAAACGCGTATAGAGGGTCTTTATAAATCCGGACTAATTCCTGAAACGCTTCTTTGTCGCCATTGATATACCGTTGAAGCAGTTCCTGCTCGTCGATTTTGGCTTGATCAGTATTGTTTCCAGAATTCTTGTCCATTAGCATAATTATAATGGCTAAATACCAAAAGTAAAAGATAAAAAATTACGCTAATTATGAGCCAGTATGGGCGTTGTAACTACTGCGAGTAAATGGCGATGACATTACCCATTTAAAGCCTAATTCTTTTGCGAAGATGGCCCACTGTTCGAATTTATCCGGGTGGACATACTCGACAACATCCAGCGAAGATTTTGAAGGCTTGAGATATTGGCCAATCGATAGCCTGTCGCAATTTACGCTGCGCAAGTCTTTCAGCACCTGCTGTACTTCTTCATCTTTTTCGCCGAGGCCGAGCATTATCGATGATTTTGTGGGACAGTTCGGCCATTTGTTTTTTGCTTGGTTGAGCAAATCGAGAGATGCTTGATAGTTTGCGCCGCTGCGTGCGATAGGATAAAGTCTGGGAACAGTTTCAAGATTATGCCCTAGTACGAAAGGCAAAGCATCCGCAAGTACATCAAGAGCATTTGACTGGCAATTCTTGAAATCTGGGACAAGGAGTTCGAATCTGATGTTTTCGTTTGATTGTCGAACGGTATTAATGACATCGCGGAATTGCGAAGCGCCGCCATCGGGTAAATCGTCGCGGGTAACGCTGGTGATAACGAGATATTTTATTTTCAGTTCCGTTGCGAGCTGTGCGATGCGCTGCGGTTCGGTTTTATCCGGGGGAAGCGGTTTGCCTTTTATTACGGAGCAGAATTTGCAGTTTCGCGTACAGATATTGCCGAGGATCAAGACGGTTGCTGTGCCGTGCGACCAACACTCGCCTTGATTGGGGCAGTTTGCGTTTGTACAGATAGTTTCGATGCCAAGCTGGCTGATCGTTTCGCTTGTGTTATTAAAATTGCCGCCTGCGGGCAAAGGCCTTTTGAGCCATTCGGGTAAACGTCTTTTAGGTTCTGTCATTTTTGTCCAAATATTTTAAAAGAATTGTTTTAAGTGTTTTTTTTGAATCTTCAAGATTAATTTTTCTGCCGAGTTCCTTTTCAGCGGAGGTCATTGTAACATTGTCAAGGCCGCAAGGGACAATGAAATTAAAAATATCTAAATCATTGTTTATGTTTATTGCGATGCCGTGGAATGTGATCCATTTTTTTATCTGCACACCGATAGAGGCTATCTTTAACCGCGGATTACTCGGATTTAACGGATTTTGAGTCCACAGGCCGGGAAGTCCTTTTATGGCTTCGCTTTTTACGCCGAGGGTTTCGAGGTATTCTATACCGATTTTTTCGAGCAGGTGCACATAGTCGCTGACGCCGAGGTTGTGCTTCTTTAGATTTATGATTGGATAGATCACGATTTGGCCGGGATTGTGAGCGGTTGAGCCCCCGCCGCGGCGAATGGAAACGATTCCGATACCTGCTTTTTTGATAAGTTCGGAATCTTGCAGAAGTCGGTTTTTTTCTGTGCGTACGCCAAGGGTAATCACGGGCGAATGCTCGACAATGAAGATTTTTTCTTCTTCGCTGCCTGCCTGCAAAGAGGTGAGGGATTGTTCCTGCATAGCAAGAACCGAATTATAATCCTTTATACCACAATCAATTATATCGATTTTTGTCATAATATAGATAGGCAATTATATGAAATTCGATTCGAAAAATAAAGAGATTTAAAAATCCTATAGGAATGCAAAGAATTTGCTTGACATTGCATACTATGTAATACATAATATGCTAAACAAACTAATTCCTGGAGAATAAAAATGAAATTCGAACGAGAGTTATTAAAAGGTATCGCGCCGGTAGTTGTACTTGAAACATTGTCCAGAGGTAAGATGTACGGCTATGAACTATCCGAGGCAATCGCGGCAAAGAGCCAGAATGTTCTGACGCTTGGTCAGGGCACGCTTTATCCCCTGCTTTATAATCTCGAGGCACAAAAACTCGTTGTCAGCGAGTGGGAGACGAGCGAATCAGGCAGAGAACGAAAATATTATTCAATCACAAGCAAAGGCAAAGAAAGACTCGAAGCAGATAAGGTGCAGCTAGCGGATTTGTTCAAGGCGTTGAAGCTGGTGTTCGGGGCGAGCCTGGCCGAGATTTAAGCCGCGATGAAACCACGAATGAACACGAATAAACACTTATTAAAAAGTAAGGATGTTTATAATGAAAAAGATGGAGCATAAAAACGTATTTGAGAATTTGCCGTTGTGTGCGGTTGAATACATCAAGCTGATCATCAAAAAGATGAAATGGCGGAAAAAGGTACGCGAGGATGTACAGGCCGAACTTATCGCACACTTTGAAGATGCCCTGCACGATTGCAAAACCAACGAGGAAAAAGAAAAAGCAGCAAAAGAACTTATCGCAAATTTCGGTGATGCGGGATTAATCGCAGTCCTTGCGCGAAGAGCGAAAAAAAGATGCAGGCCAATGTGGCAAAAAGCTATTATACGATGCTTTCAGGCTTTTGGGATTTTTATAATATTTTTAATTCTTTACTGTTTTTATATAGCCAGCGGCAAGCCGACACTGCGAGTAAATTATATACAGGAATATATAAATGCTAATAGGCCGGTGAGCGATGAGAGCCAAAATGCGGAATCATTATATAAACAAATCGGCAAAGTTTATGTAAAGCCGCCTGAAATAAATGATGCAAACGATCATAATAATTATGCTGGTGGAAAAATCGATTTGCTTGATAAAATTAAGCATATTCGCGACTTCAAGCAATTAAATGATGAACAATTTGCAATGGTTGATAAGTGGATTGAGGATAACAACGAAACTATAAAATTGTTTATTGAAGCGTCTAAAAGGCCTTATTGCTGGCATGAGCCAAATGCGAGCGAACTACAAGAATCATTTATAGCAATGCTTATGCCGAACTTAAGCTCGACAAGAAACGCAGTATATTTATTAACTGCAAAAGCAAGATTGAAAGCATATAAAGGAAATATGAACGAGGCATTGCAGTGTATTACTCCTCTCTGGGATGCAAGCGGACATTTTTCGGGGCCGCGGACTATAATTGAGCAACTTGTCGGCTTATCCATAGAAGGTTTGAGTTTTAAAGCAGTTTCAGATTTACTGGCAGAATATAAATTTTCGCCGGAGCAGTTGAAAATGATTCAAAGTCGATTGGAAAAACTTCTTGCCGATAATGATTTTTATATGAACTATGGAACAGAACGCTTTTTTGTGAGAGATTTTATTCAGCGATGCTATACAGACGACGGCCGTGGAAACGGACACGCAATTCCCGATCAACTGTCTCAATTCTGGGGTAATTTTGGTGAATACGATATGGTTACAGATAAGAAATTTCGCGGCTTACTGTTTCTGGGTATGTCTGTTTTGAGTGAGGACAGAAAAGAGATGACAGAATTTATGGAGCATTTCTATGAAAAAGCACAGCAATACGCGAAAATGACTCCATGGCAACTGCATAAGGAAAATAAATCTTTAGAATCAATGCTTACTAATTGGTCACGCTATAAATCTTTACGTTATATGAACGCAAGAATGCTGCTGCCCGCGTTCGATAAAGCAAATACGATACCATACAGGTATCAGATAACCGGAAAATCTTTGATCGTTACAATAGCTGTTTTCAGGTATCAGCAGGATAATAATAAATTGCCTGAAAGCTTGAAACAACTTCAAGAAACAGGATATATTTGCAGCATTCCAATTGATCCGTTCAGCGGCAATGAAATTACTTATAAACTGACAAAAGACGAGTTTACGATTTATAGTTTCGGCTTTGATTTTGATGATGATGGCGGAAAAATTGGAGTTAATAATCAAGGTAAATCCGAAATGTGGAATACAGATGATGGCGATGCGGTTTTCTGGCCAGTGGGCGAAACATTGAAGAATTAAGATTGAAGAATGAAGATTTTTATTAAACGTTCAACATCGAACGCTTAACATTGAACTTCGAATGTTGAGTTTTTTTTACCTTTGTCAAAATTTAATATAAAGCAAAATCGCTAAGACAGTAGCTGAATCAATATAAGGTTTTGTTTTTTGAAACCAAAACGAGATTCTTCACTGCGCATAACTTCGTTCAGAATGACAAGGATTTTAGCCTTAAAATAAAAATTGATGTTTTTTGGACGTTGCGTCCCGAAAATTCATAAAAAAAATTATATTTTGAAGAACAAACCCCAAAACCACTACGTATTTTTATTTAGTAAAACTAAACAAAACATAATCTTCTTCGCCTCCTCCTATGCTGCAGAGAGTTATGGGCGGCTTTAAGAGCGTTTAAAGCCGTCCATCTTGCAGTTTTTTTATGTCCACATTTTCCAAATAGAAAACCCCGCCATAGCCTCTTAGAGGATTAAAATGATGGCAGGGTTAATTATTTTAAAGCAATCGAATGCCGGATTTGGTGCATTGGTCTAATACATCCTGCGGCCAAATGCTGGAATGGACTTCGCCAACGTGTAATTTCCGCAGGAGGAACATACACAATCGGGATTGTCCGATACCGCCGCCAATCGAGAGCGGAAGCCGGCCATCGAGAAGTTTTTTGTGCCAATCAAAATCTTTGCGGCTAAGAGAGTTTCTTAATTCAAGCTGTTTGAGCATCGCATCTCTATCTACACGGATACCCATTGAGCTGATCTCAAATGCCCTATTTAAAAGCGGATACCAAAGGCAAATGTCGCCGTTAAGTCCTTTTTTGCCGTCTGTTGTCGGCGTTGTCCAATCGTCGTAGTCCGGCGCTCTGCCATCGTGGATTGTGCCATCGGCAAGGTGGCCGCCGATGCCGATAATGAAGACGGCGCCGTATTCTTTGGCGACTTTATCTTCACGCTGTCTTGGCGTTAAATTCGGATACATTTCGAGCAAATCTTCGGTGTGCACGAATTGGATCTTTTCAGGCAGAATCGGGGCAATTTGCGGATATAAAGTGCGAACCTGATTTTCAGCATCGCGAAGGCAACTATAAATTGTGCGGACGGTGGTTTTCAAAAATTCGAGATTCCGCTGTTCGGGCGTTATGACTTTTTCCCAGTCCCACTGGTCAACGTAAATCGAATGGAGATTATCGAGCGATTCCTCATCGGGTCTGATCGCGTTCATATCAGTATAAAGGCCTTCGTTTGGTTTGAAGCCGTAATCGGCGAGCACCATTCTTTTCCATTTGGCAAGCGAAAAAACGACTTCAGCATCGCTGTTGCCATCGTCTCTTATCTGGAAAGCTACCTTTCGTTCGATACCGTTGAGGTCGTCGTTTATGCCTGAGCCTTTGCGTACGAAAAGCGGCGCGGAGACACGCTGGAGATTCAAGTTCCATGCAAGGGTCTGTTCGAAGAAATCCTTCACTTCCTTGATGGCCTTTTCGGTTTCACGCAATGAAAGCAGAGATTT
>MHYA01000207.1:8838-16637 GCA_001825675.1 Planctomycetes bacterium GWF2_42_9
ATTTTGGAATCTTTAACAAATACAACGCGACACTCTAACATTTTTGCGGATTTGATGCAATCTAAAGATTGTTTGTTTAAATTGACAAATTCGAGGTAAAGTATATACTCAAGACGCTTTATTTCTAAAAGCTATTTTATAATTCGACAAAAGAATAATTAACAATATAAGCACCTGTAATTTTTGAAGCAAAACGAGATTCTTCACTTCGCTTTGCTACGTTCAGAATGACAAAGTGCAGAGACAGCCTAAAGGATTAAAATATGCACAAAAGGATTGTTTTTTTAGTCATCGCTTTTTGTCTGATTCCTTTTAAATGCTTTTCGGAAGAACCATTAAAAGGAAACTTCGGCATCATTCGTGTGCCTGTTGCGAATTTGCGCGAGGAGCCGGCGCATAAAGCCGAACTTGCAGACCAGGAAATTATGGGCTACACAGTTCAATTGCTTGAAAAGAAAGAAGAATGGTGCAAGGTTAAAACGGAATCGGGGTATGAAGGCTGGATGACGGCAAGGTCGTTTTGTGAAGTGAATGAAACGCAGTTGACGAAATGGAAAGAATGTCAAAAGGTTCGAATTGTAAAAGTTTATGCGACAATTTATTCGAAGCCGGATGCAAAGAGTCTGCCGGTTGCGGGCGCTTCGATGAACGTATTATTGAAAAAGGTTGATAATGTGCTTGGCGGATGGATTGAGGTCGAAACGCCGGACGGGCAAAAAGGATATTTAAAATCGGGCGATTGTATTGATGCGACGAAAAAGGTATCGGCGGAAGATTTGAGCAAATCGATAATTTCTACCGCAAAGATGATGATGGGTGCGCCGTATTTATGGGGCGGAAGGTCGAGCGTGGCGTGCGACTGTTCGGGTTTTACATCGACGGTTTTTCTGGCGAACGGAATTAGAATAGGACGCGATTCAAGGCAACAGGCGGTTGAAGGAAATGAGGTAAAATATAACGAAAACTTTTCGAATGTTCGGCCGGGCGATTTAATTTTCTTCGGGCAGGAAAGGGTAACACACGTTGCGATCAGTATGGGCGGTAAAGATTTTATTCACCAGAGCACGAATGTTCATATTACGAGCTTTGATCCGAATTCGCGTTATTATGAAGAATCGTACAAAAAAAAATTGAAGGCGATCAGAAGATTCTTTTAGGATGGAACGGCCTTGTTGGAAATCAAAATAAAAAAACTGCAATTAACAAATACCTGGACAATCGCGAGGAATTCCAGCGAGACAAAAGAGAATGTTTTTGTAAAAATATCAAGGGACGGCATTGATGGCATCGGCGAAGCGGCGCCGAATGTGCGATACGGCGAGAACGCAGAACTTACGATCCAGAAAATCAGGCAGGCGGAGAAAATTTTAAACAATTTCGATTGGTTCAATTTCGTCGATATTAAAAAAGCACTCGATGAAGAGATCACGAATCAAAGCTGCGCCAAAGCGGCAATAGACATCGCTTTGATGGATTGGGTCGGGAAGTCGTTTAAAACGCCATTATACAGGCTTTTGGGGCTGAATCCAAAATGCACACCCGTAACCTCTTTTTCGATAGGCATTGATAAACCGGAATTATTGAAAAAGAAAATCGAACAGGCGGCAATCTATCCGGTGCTGAAAATTAAAGTCGGCAGAGATAACGAAAAAGAAATAATCACAACGGTACGGAGTTTAACAGATAAGCCATTGCGAATCGACGCGAATGAAGCGTGGCAGACAAAGGAAGAGGCACTGGAGAAAATTCTCTGGATGCAGACGCAGAATATTGAATTTATTGAACAGCCTATGCCTGCAGATATGCTTGATGAAACAGCTTGGGTGCGGGCACGTGTAAATATTCCCGTTGTCGCGGATGAATCTGTTAAGCGTGTTGACGATATTATGAAACTGGCGGACGCTTTTGACGGGATCAATATAAAATTAATGAAATCGGGCGGTTTGCTTGAAGCGATAAAAATGATCGATGTCGCTCATCGGCTCGGTATGAAAATAATGCTGGGCTGTATGATCGAAAGCTCGGTCGCGATATCGGCGGCGGCGCATTTGTCGCCATGGGCGCAATGGGCTGACCTTGACGGAAATTTATTGATCAGCAATGATCCGTTTAAAGGCGTTGGGGTCCAAAACGGCAAACTAATTTTAAATGAATCGCCAGGCATTGGCGTTAGCGGAGATTTTTAATGAGTAAGTTTTTCCCGATTGAGCAGCCTTTTCAATTAATAATTGTTTTTCTTGGCGTTATCGCTTTTTCGCTGTGGCTTTGCGGGCGGTTTAAGATCGCGGCGAAGATTTCACCGATTTTAATTATTCTCGGATTGAGCGCAACATTATCAAACACCGGTATAATATCGCATGACAGCGGGTTCTATAAAAATCTTTCGGATTACGCAGTACCTTTTGCGGTTTGTCTTATACTGTTTAATGTTCGGCTGGGCGATTTGAAAAAGGCCGGTATGCCGATGCTGTTTGCGTTTGGTGTCGCAAGTTTATGCTCGATAATCGCGGTAATTGCGGGCGGATACTTATTAATACATAAATTCAATGTTGTTCTCGACGGTCAGGGGTGGAAAATCGCGGGGCCTTATATCGGGACTTACATTGGCGGAAGTTTGAACTTTTTCTCGATGTGGCAAGCGCTGGAGATAAACAATCCCGCCCTTTTCGCAGCGGCAAACGCGGTAGATAATTTAACATTGCCTTTGAATTTTATATTTTGGGCGCTAACGCCGAAATTGCTGGAAAGATTTTATGCACCGATGCCCTACCCTGCTTTAAATCCAACTGAGACTGAAAACCAGAAATCTATTATGCCTTTTATTGTTAAAGATATTGCCGCGTTGACATTTTTTGCATTTTTAGTGATGTTCGTAAGCGATTTTATAAAAGGCCGACTTATTGATGTGCCTTGTATTGGAAAATATATGAAAATGATGCCTGGGATTTTGATTATAACAACTTTAGCGATTGTAGGCGGCAGATTCAAAATAATCCAAAATCTGAAAGGCGCTAATGAACTTGGCAATTTCGCATTTTATCTTTTCTTCGCGGCGGTCGGCGCTTTGATGGATATTAACACGGCGGTAAAGCAAGCCCCTGTACTTTTTCAATTTACCCTCATCGTTCTTATTGTCCAGATCGGGACGGCATTGATTTTGGCGAAATTATTCAAAATAAACTTCCGTGTGCTTGCGGTGGCGGAACTTGCGGCAAAGGCAGGCCCATCAACGGTTCTGGCTTATGTGAACGCAAAGAATTACAAAGAACTGGCTCTGCCAGGCGTTGCGGCGGCACTGCTGGGTTATGCGATAGGGAATTATGCCGGGTATGCAGGAGCATATTTGCTAAAATTTATACTGCAATGATATAATTCTTGAGTTTATTTACGAAGTTTGTTAAGATAACAGGTCTTTCTGGAGAGGTGTCTGAGTGGCCGAAAGAGCACGCTTGGAAAGCGTGTGTACGGGTAACACTGTACCGCGGGTTCGAATCCCGCCCTCTCCGATAAATAAATTAAATATTAAAACTCAAAAATCAAAATTAAGGAGTCCCTTTGGGACGATTTTTAAGCGCGATGTGAACACGCTAAATTGCGGAGCAATTTTTCACGCGGGTTCGACAAAACCGAAGCGTTGCCTCGAAAGGCTGAAAGCCTGAAAGAATCCCGCCCTCTCCGATAAAAATATCAAAGATAAAAGATAAAAAATCGAAATTGAGGAAGCCTATTCATTAATTTATATGGAGGGATTCAAATGAAATACGTTCTTTCTATTGATCAGGGTACTACAGGAAGCAGAGCTATTGTCTATGATAAAAATGGGCGAAGCGTAGCAGCGGCATACCAGGAATTTCCTCAATATTTTCCAAAACCCGGCTGGGTTGAACACGACCCAGAAGAAATATGGCAGAGCGTAAACAATTCCATACGAAAAGCTATGGCAAACATACCGGCTCAATCAATAGCCGCGATTGGAATTACAAATCAGCGTGAGACAACTGTTATATGGGACAGGCAAACGGGCAAACCTATATATAATGCTATCGTTTGGCAATGCAGGAGAACCGCGGAACGATGCGACGGTCTCAAGAAAAAAGGTGAAGGCAATTTCTTCAGAAAAACAACCGGCCTGCCAATCGACGCGTATTTTTCGGCAACCAAAATTGAATGGATATTGAAAAACGTCAAAGGCGCTTTGGCCAAAGCAAAACAAGGAAAGCTTTGTTTTGGGACAACCGATTCCTGGATATTATGGAAGCTAACAGGCGGCAGCGTTCACGCAACAGACTACACAAACGCCTCACGAACAATGCTTTTCAATATCAACAATTTAAAATGGGACAATGCGATACTGAAAAAGTTTTCGATACCGGAATCAATGCTTCCAGAAGTTAAAACATCATCAGGCATTTTCGGCAGAACAACTAAACTTGAAAATTTACCAGCGGGCATTCCAATATCAGGTATCGCGGGAGATCAGCAGGCGGCGTTATTCGGGCAAATGTGTTTCGAGCCGGGCACAATTAAAAACACTTACGGCACTGGCTGTTTTGTGCTTTTGAATACCGGCAAGAAACGGCCTGTTTCAAAATACGGCCTAATCACAACCTTAGCGTGCGGGCAGGCAGGCGAACCTGTTTACGCATTGGAAGGAGCAATTTTTATCGCAGGTTCGGCGATCCAGTGGCTTCGCGACGGCTTGAAGATTGTTGAAAAGGCGGCTGATTCGGAAAAAATGGCAAAATTAGTGAAAGATAACGCAGGAGTATATTTTGTACCTGCACTGGTTGGACTTGGTGCGCCATATTGGGACCAAAACGCAAGAGGCAGCATTTATGGTATAACGCGCGGGACAGATAAAAACCATATCGCAAGAGCGGCGATCGAATCTATTTGTTATCAAACTAGGGATGTGCTTGAAGCGATGCAGAAAGACTCCGGTCTGAAAATAAAAGATTTAAAAATAGACGGCGGAGCAACGGCAAATAATTTCCTTTGCCAATTCCAATCCGATATTCTTGGAATCAATGTAGTAAGGCCGCAGGGAGTAGAAACGACGGCGTGCGGAGCGGCATATCTTGCAGGGCTTGCGGTCGGGTATTGGAAGAACACGGCTCAAATAAAAAAGAATTGGAAGAAAGGCAAAATTTTCTCGCCTGTAATGGCCAGACGAGACGCCGAGTTTATGTATGCCAACTGGCTTAAGGCGGTAAAAAGAACGCTTTCGAATACGGTGAGTTAGCGGTGAAGCATCATACAAATCAAAGATGCCAAATCCGCCGCCAATCAAAGGCGCCAATAACTTCCGCTATAAAAGTATTCATAGAGCCATCCTTAAATACGATTAAATTTAAATATTATGCATCAAGATATATTATATTTTCAAGATGATATTTTTTCTTGCAATAGGGTTTGTTTTGATGTAAATTATTGGACTTCTTACTTAATAAGAAGCCCGACGGGTAGGTAGCTCAGTTGGTAGAGCAACGGACTGAAAATCCGTGTGTCGGCGGTTCAACTCCGCCCCTGCCCATTTTTAAAGGCCTTAAGAACAAGAACTTGCGGCCTTTTTTATATTACAAAGCGTTTGACTTCTAAAACATATCACCAGAAAACCACCCAACTATTTATAATTAGCGATTTTTCTTGCTGTTATCGTAGTTGTAGTTAAAATAACTCCAATGCGAACAAAATTACTATATATTTTGTTGTGTGTGGTTTGGTTTGCTTCGATTGTCAAAGCGGAGGCAAATTCTTCTCTGCTAATCGATCCTAATATTCCAACAGAACCCAATCAGGCGAAAGCGGCAATAATTACATGCACAGGCCTCATCGACGACGGGCTTTTCTCATCCATTAAACGGCGGGCAAATTCCGCGATAGAGATGGGCGCAACCTACATCATTTTGGAAATCGAAACCTACGGCGGACTTGTCAAAAGCGCAGACGATATTTCAAAATTCCTAATCCTTGATCTATCAAAGAGAGCAAGAACTGTCGCTTATGTAAACACAGAAGCTATCAGTGCAGGCGCGATGATAAGCGTTTCCTGTCAGGATATAATTATGCGGGCGAACACTACCATCGGCGATTGCGCACCTATTCAGATGGGCGGCGAAACGATGGCGGATGTAGAACGTGAAAAAATGGAAAGTTTTATTCGAGCGGTGTTCGAGCGGGCTGCGCAGGCAAATAATTACCCCGAACCCCTGCTCAAGGCGATGGTCAGCAGGCATATTAAAGTATGGCGAGTGAAAAATCTTGAGACTGACAAATACGAATTTTTCGAAGATAAAAATTTGCCAACGAATATCAACGCTTTCGACATTAATAGAAAAGAATTAATCGATAATGAAAATGAAATCCTAACGCTGACCGCCAGAAAGGCGAACGAATACGGAATCGCAAGAGCGGTTGTAAATGACGTTAATGAGGCGATTGCATTTTTGGCAAAGCGTGATAATGTAAAATTCGCGGCGGAAAAAATTAAAATCGAGCCGAACTGGTCGGAGCAGCTTGTGAGAATGCTGAACCATCCGACGGTGAGCGGAATTTTATTTATGGTTGGAATGCTGGCGGTTTATATGGAATTAAAAACGCCGGGGATAGGACTGCCGGGGCTGGTAGCTCTTGTATGCTTTGGAATTCTTTTCGGCAGCAGATTTCTTACCGGTATGGCGACGTGGTGGGAAATCGCCGTGTTCACAATCGGAGTGGCACTTTTGGCGGTTGAGATTTTTATTCTTCCCGGGTTTGGTGTTGCGGGTGTAGTGGGCATTTTGTTTATACTTATAAGCATTTTCGCGATTTTAGTGCCGAACAGGCCTGATGAACTGCCCTGGCCGAAACCTGATTTGGATAATACGCAATGGAATCTTTTATCAGATAGCGCATTGTCTTTTACGTTGGGATTTATCGGGTTTGTGGTGCTGGCTTATTTATTATCGAAATTTTTACCCAAGACTACATTTTTGCGGAATCTTATTCTTGCACCTGCGCAGGGAGGAGCTAAACTGTATGCAGATGTAACAACTGCGCCGGAAAGCGATTCGGCTCTTGCGGTTGGAATGACTGGTGAAGCGATTACAACACTGCGGCCAAGCGGCAAAGCGAAATTTGGCGATGCTATCGCGGATGTGGTCGCACAAGGCGATTATATTCAAAAAGATAAAGCGGTTAAAATCGTATTTATTCAGGGAAATAGGGTCGTTGTTCGAGAAACGACATAAACTTAAACTAAAAGTGAAAAACTAAAAACTTCGGAAGGCCTTCGGCCTGGGATTTTTATATGATTTGGTGGATAATAGCTGCGATAATACTTATCATTATTTGCGGAATACTGCTTGCAGTTGAGTTTTTCGTTCCAAGTTTTGGATTGATAACTGTCATAGCAATGTGTTTTCTCGCAGGCGGTATTGCTATTTTCTTTAGAATAGGCCCGCAGGCAGGCTGGATAGGCGTTATTACTTCGGCTGTTCTCGTCCCGGTGGTATTTTTTGTTTTCTTTAAAATTCTGCCGCATACGAATATGGGTAAATCTTTAACATTAGATCCCCCTGCTAAAAAGACAGCAGAAGGAATACCCGATGCAGTAGAATTACAAAATCTGCTCGGCAAAACTGGTGTAACTATCAGCCCGCTTAGGCCGGTGGGAATGACAGATTTTAATGGAAACAGACTTGAATGCATAGCTGAAAGCGGTTATGTTGAACGAGATAAGAGCGTAAAAGTGATAAAAGTTGAAGGAACGCAATTAACTGTAAGAGAGGTTGATAAAGCTTAAATTAACTGCATTCCCC
>MHYA01000208.1:0-363 GCA_001825675.1 Planctomycetes bacterium GWF2_42_9
GAGATCGACCAATCGCCGATCGGCAAAACGACTCGAAGCAATCCTGTTACCTACACTGGCGTTTTCGATTTGATTCGCCAGCTCTTCGCGAAAACTCGCGAGGCACGAATCCGCGGCTACAACTCCGGCCGGTTCAGTTTCAATATCAAAGGCGGCCGATGCGAACATTGCCAGGGTCAGGGCACGAAAAAAATCGAAATGCACTTTCTGCCAGATGTTTATGTTGTCTGTCAGGAATGCAAAGGCAGAAAATATAATCCGCAGACTCTCGAAATTACATACAAAGGAAAAAATATTGCGGATGTTCTCGATATGCGAGTCGAGGAAGGTTTGAAATTTTTCTCGAATTTCCCGAAAATTCTG
>MHYA01000208.1:388-3468 GCA_001825675.1 Planctomycetes bacterium GWF2_42_9
TGGCCAATCTTCGACAACCCTCTCCGGCGGCGAAGCGCAGCGTGTCAAACTTTCAGCTGAACTTGGCAAAACTTCCACAGGCCATACATTGTATATTCTCGATGAACCGACAACCGGCCTGCATTTCGCCGATATACATAATTTATTGAACGTGCTGCAAAGATTGTGCGACTTGGGAAATACCGTAATTGTTATAGAACATAATCTCGATGTTATAAAACTTGCGGATTACATTATCGATCTCGGCCCAGAAGGCGGCCAGGCAGGCGGCCAGATAATCGCCGCAGGCTCACCAGAAGAAATTTTGAGCGTAAAAGAAAGCTATACCGCAAAATATCTAAAAGATTATTTAACTGTTAATAAATGAAAAACTTTAAAACACTAAATTGGATTGGCGCCGTAGATGGCTATCTTGAATTGATAGACCAGCGGAAACTTCCCACTGAGTTCGTTAATATCAATTGCAGAACTGTTGAGCAGTTATACAATGCTATAAAAACTCTCGCTGTTCGCGGCGCACCTGCGATCGGAGTTGCCGCTGCTTTCGGTGTTTGCCTTGCCGCGCAGGAAATAAAAGCTTCAAAGCTCGCAGATGCCGTCAAATATATTGAAATGCAAATTGATTATTTAGCTTCATCGAGACCAACCGCTGTTAATTTATTTTGGGCGCTGGAACGAATGAAGAAAAAATTATATGAGGTTGCAAAAATAGAGGATTTGCAAAATTGTTTATTGCGCGAGGCGAAAAAAATTTACGATGAAGATGTTGAAATGTGCCTAAAGATTGGAATCAACGGCGAACATTTCATTCCTGTAAACGGCGGAATCTTAACACACTGCAATGCAGGCGCTTTGGCGACCGCAGGCATAGGAACTGCTCTCGCTCCAATATTCGAAGCGCAGAAGAATGGCAAAAAATTTCAAGTTTACGCCGATGAAACCCGCCCGCTTTTACAGGGTGCACGTCTTACCGCGTGGGAACTGATGCAGGCAGAAATAGATGTAACGCTGATTTGCGATAATATGGCAGGCTCACTTATGCGGCAGGGCAAGATCAATGCTGTTATTGTTGGCGCTGATAGAATTGCAGCTAATGGCGATACCGCAAACAAAATCGGCACATATTCGGTTAGTGTTTTGGCAAAAGCGCATAACATTCCGTTTTATGTGGCCGCACCGTCAAGTACGTTCGATTTGAAAATTCAAAACGGCAGTGAAATCCCGATTGAATATAGAAACGCCGATGAAGTCGCCAATTTTATGGATTTAATGACCGCACCAAACGGTGTAAAGGTGTATAATCCTGCTTTCGACGTTACGCCCGCGGAAAACATAACGGCAATTATTACTGAAAAAGGTGTGATTGAATGTCCGACAAAAGAAAAAATACAAAACCTGATAAATCCCTGAATCCGACAAAACACTCTTCTGTCATTCTGAACGAAGTTCCGCTTGCGGGACGCAGTGAAGAATCTCGTTTTGGGAATTTATCTTTGGAAAAAAAATACGACAAATTTCTTTTCCTGCTCTTCGCCGCATTTGGCATTTATCAATCTATAATATATTGGGGTCATCAGCCCGTACCGCATTTCGATTTCCATTGTTTTGGCTTTACCGCGCGTGAGCTTCTGTCTTTCAACATCACGGACTACAAACGTGTCCCGCTCACAGGTCTGCTGCAAATCCTTCTCGGCAAAATTACGGGTGGAACTTATCCAGACCTCGTTGGCGGCTGGCTTTTAAACTCGATCTCGCACGTTTTAACTTTCGTTTTCCTTTGGCTTGCGGGCCAAAAAGTCATCGGTCGAAACGCGGTATGGTTTGCCGTCATCGCAATTATAAATCCTTTCGGACTTCAGCTCCTGACAGAATCTATCGCGGAAACGCCAATGTTGTTATTCATTTGGATTACATTTCATCTGACTTTTATTCGTTCCAAATGGGCGTATTTATTTGCGTCATTAGGTACAATGATCCGCTACGAATGCGCGATGCTGATACTCGGCATATTCGTTTACGAAATGACAGAAGGCGAAAACAAAAAACAGCGAATTATGGCCTTCGTATATTCAGGCCTTGCATCGATTCCGCTCGCGCTCTGGATGCTCGGAACTATAATGCACAGCAGCTCCATCGGCGGAACCCACTATTTTGCTGTCTTCTCGAAAGATTACATAACAAACTTCACAGGCGGCGCAGATAGAAGCACTGGCTTTCTGCTCAACGCCAAAGTTTTATGGCAAACAGGTTTTATGCCTTTATTACAGGCTTCGCCGAGAGCTTCGGAATCTTTAGTAAAATCGCTTATGATTTTCAGTCAGATTTTCATCGCGATTACATTCTTTTTCGGCTCGATTTACGGCCTTATTAAAAAGCAATGGAAAATTCTCGTTCTGCTCATATTCTTTGTGCCTTATTTTGTTTCGCACGCGAAATACCCATACCCGATTCACAGATATTACGCTACCGTATTCGGAATTGTAATGCTCATCAGTATCTATGGCGTTATAAGTTTCTGGTCTTTAATTAAAAATTTCATTCCCAAAGCGATAACGATTTCACTGCAAACTCTGCTCTTAATTGTTTCGCTTATCTGGGCAATGATACTTTGGCCTTGGCTGGCTCGCATCGCGTACTTAAGCAAGGCAAGTGTATCTCTGCCTTACGTCAGCATCTTAATTCTGCTGCTTGCGTTTGCGGCTGGTATTTATTTTTGGCGTAAAGATATTTTCCCGCGTGTGGTTATAGTTTCACTGATGCTTTTGATGATTGTTTCTAATCAGTTTACAGTAGCTTCCGTCGTAGGCAATGGCGAACGCGATATCGAATTTAAATTGCTTGCCGATTGGTACTGCCAAAACGCAAAGCCCGATGAAAAGCTCGTTACTACGGTTCCGATTATCGTTACGATCCTGGCGCCCAAGTATAAAGACAATTTCATTCACACAAATACTTTCGATGCCAATTCACCAGAGCAGTTTGTCCGTCAGTGTTATGAACGCGGCATTACTTACGTCGCGTGGGATTCGCGTATGGGTCTAACGCCCGGCAATTTTTATTATCAATCGTGGAAAATGCAG
>MHYA01000208.1:3481-7885 GCA_001825675.1 Planctomycetes bacterium GWF2_42_9
ATCAGTTCATTACGCAGCTAAAAGTAAACGAAAGAAGATATGTAAATTTATACCGCCTTCGCCCGCTTTCACAGGTAAGGCAGAAATAAGCTGATTATCAAATTTGCGAATTTATTAAATTGCGCAGAAATAGTTTATAGGTAACGTGCGGCCTAAAGTCTATTTTATTTTCAGTGCCGAAAACGGGATTCTTCACTCCACTGTGGCTCCGTTCAGAATGACAAGGCTGTGATTTTTGCAAATTTGCGCACGTTCGGCCTATAAGGTGAAAAAGGTATATTTTTCGGCTTAAAAATAAGCAAGTCGAATTTCGGCAAGTAAAAAAGGAATCCTTATATTTTAAAAATGCTACATACAGATTAAAAATGCTACCTAAATTTTCAATATGCTATTGAAAACAGTTTTTAGGTGTTAGTTGATAGTCGTTAGTTGCGGAAATTTGCAAAATGTCTAAAAAAGTATGAAAAAGATTCAAACTGCTCATTAAAAGTCAGAAAAATACGAAAGTTGAGATAATTTTAATTAATTTTTCAGAGCTGATTGCGCAAATTTTTATATTTTACACTCTCTTACTTTTCCGCTCTTACGAGCAATTGCCTTAAAGCAAATGGCCATGCGATTCGACGAAGTGATCTTTTTAAATTATGTCGCTATACAATTAGTAAGGTGTCCCCAGAATTCAAAATCCAATTTGTTAGAGTCTGTGTTTAATCTTTTTGCTGCTATTTTTTTTATAGCTTCAATCTCGGTCAGCGGTATTGCTTCATAAGTGCACTTCTCGACTATTGTATATAAAACAGAGCCAACGTTATTCTCCCAACTTACATGTTCGACAACGTAATAATTATTAGATTCATGTATGAGAAAAATATTCCCTTGGTTAATCTTCGAAGCTGCTTGAGTTATTTTATTATATATTTCTTTTTGATTAGGATCTTTGAGATCAGGGACGAACCTATTGATATTTTCGTAAGACGCAACAGGACTTGTTTGCTGCTGGCCTATGATTATTGGCAATGTTTGTTTATCTTCGAGGTAGAATCTGAAATATCTTCCTTCCAAATAAGGGAATAGTCCTTTTTTAATTTTAATTCCTGAATCTGCTGTTGGCCATTTATCAAAGCATATAAATTTCAGTTCTTTATCTTCCCAGTTTTCTTTTGATTCAATAATCTCACATTTAATTAAGTACCAATGTTTTTCCCACTGACCTTCGGTTATGACTGAATAATGCTGAACATCTGTAATATGAACCAGAAGTTCAATGCTTATTTCTTTACTTGGTGTTTGATCAAATGGAATAAAACTATTATTCAAGAAGCAAGCATTTGTTTTTTCAGGTGGAGTAGGAATACTATTTGGATCAACTGACTTTGATGCAAAAACGTAAGTTGAAGCTAAAAAAATAAAAAGACCGACTGTAATTTTTCGGAACTGATTCGTATTTTTCATTATTCTCTCCATGAAGATTAAATAATTATAATGGGATAGAATTTTAGTTCAAGAACATTCTATCAGACCAATCGGACTAATCTGACGATTCGGACGCATCGGAAAATGGATTTGAAATTTGAGATTTAAAATTTCAGACAGGAGATTCTTCCCCCTTCTGATTTTTGCTTTCAAGTCCCGCAATGGGAATGAAAATGTAAATGATGACAACTCGCGGCCGTGCCGGCCACGGCTAAACAACGTGATTATTTTGATGTAAGAATTAAAAACACGCCGACGAGGACGCCGGTGAGCGCGAAGGCTTTGTACATCGGGCGAAGTTCCTTGAAAAGAAGAATGCCGCCCAGGAATGAAATCACAACGCAACTGCATCGAAGCGTTGCCAGCATTGCTATCAGCGAGCCTTGGTATGTCAGTGCTTTGAAGTACGCGTAATCGGCAACGATCAAAAAAATTCCAATCAGCGGAATGCTCCAACGCCATTTGAATGGGATTTTTGGGCCGGTGAAATTGGAAATCAGCAGAGTTGGTGCGAATAAAGCAACCAGATAAACAAAGAACCACGCTTGAACTGTAAGAGGATGGTATTTTAGAGTTTGTATAAGATACTTATCGTACAGGCCGCTCATTGTTCCAATTATTGTCGCGGCGAATATGAAAGCGACCCATTTATCACCTGCAAAGCGGATTCCTTCTTTGCTTCCGATGATCGAATAAAAATAATACGATGCGATCATAAGACCCAAACCTATATATTGTAAACTATTGGGCTGTTCGTGGAAGATCAGGACTGCGCCTAAAAGTGTCCAAAGGGGTGTTGATGCTCCGATAGGTGTTGCGATGGAAATTGGAAGATGCTTCAGAGCGGTGTAGCTTAAAAGCCAAGCGGCATAGACGATCAGCGATTTCAAAAACAAATGCCAATGGCCGGAGAAGGTTGTTATGGGTGGAATGTATAAACCTTTGCCTGCCAAAAGATTAGGGTGTGTATATGATAGGACGATAACAGGGATAAAAATCAAAGTTGCGGTAAGACTCGAATAGAGCAGTACCGGTAAAACGGCATTTTGCTTTAATGAGTGTTTTTTACTAATATCATAAAAGCCCAAAAACAGGGCAGAAAACAAGCCAAGATAAAGCCACATAAATAGTTAGAATCCTTTTAAGTTTGAATTAATCGATGTGATGACAGCTTATCATAAATTTTGGAAAGTGAAAGAAATTTACAGCAAATCGTGACAGTTACAGTTTTGTTGTATAAAAACAGTTGAAATACGAAATTGTATTTTATAAGCCGCATTTTTACACTAAAAACCCATTTTTATCTGGCACATCAATTGCATTACGTATATAGCTTTTGGAAGGGTTCTAATTATGGTTAAAGGTTTTTTAATTGATATGGATGGCGTTATATACCGCGGTGAGCAACTCATCGAGGGCGCGGATTTATTCATAAAACAACTGATTGAACGGGAATACCCGTTTATGTTTCTTACTAATAATAGTCAGCGGACACGGCGGGATGTCGCGATGAAACTTAAACGGATGGGGCTGCCGGTGAATGATTTTCATATATTCACCTGTGCGATGGCGACGGCAAGATTTCTGGCTCGGCAAAAACCAAACGGCACAGCTTATGTGATTGGTGAGGGCGGCTTGCTGACAGCACTTCATCATAACGGTTATGCGATCGTTGACAAAGACCCCGATTATGTTGTTGTCGGCGAAGGCCGGACTTTTACCTGTGAAATGATAGACAAAGCTGTTCAAATGATAAAAGGCGGAGCGAAACTGATTGCTACAAATCTAGACCCTAACTGTCCTGTGCCTGGCGGCAATATCCGTCCGGGATGCGGAGCGATAGTGGCAATGCTGGAAGTTGCGACTGGACGGAAAGCGTTTAGTGTTGGCAAACCGAGTCCGATAATGATGCGAGCGGCGAGAAAAGAGCTGGGAATTGAGGCAGCGGCTACGACAATGATTGGCGACACGATGGAGACTGATATTTTGGGCGGCTTGAATATGGGTTATCGTACGGTTCTTGTTCTTTCGGGTGGGACGAAAATGAGCGACTTAGGAAACTATGCATACCGGCCAGATGTTATCGTTAATTCGGTAAAAGATTTAATTGAACAAGATAGTCCACTAACTTTTGAGGGAATAAAAAGCTAGTTTTTCTTGACAAGTTCCTTTTTTGGGATATGTTTTATGTTTAATGTGCGTTATTTATAGAAGGAATTTATGAAGAAGACGATCTTTTTACTTACCTGTTTGTTTGCAATAGCTCAAGCACATGCTGCGACAAAAACTTTAACCGCAGTTACCACGCTTGTGTTGAGAACCATTGGCCAGGAATGTATAGTGTTGGGTTTTAGTGATGGCAGCATAGAATTGCGTGACTGGAAAGGGAAGCTGATTAGCTCTCGCACTGGTTTGGGCAAAATTACCGCTCTGGAGAGTTATCGTGATGGCAGTTCGCCATTGCCGAGGTTGTACATAGGTTCTACGACCAGCAGTGGAACGGTCCGCATTGTCGATCCCGCATCGTTGAGCAGCGATATGGAAAAAAGAACCGGTCTTGGTGAGCCTCACTCGATATGGTCTTGGGGCGAATGGATTTATGTCGGTACAGGGGCGGGCAAAATCTGGCGACTAGATGGAGATGATTTATCTACGCTGAAATCTAGAAGCGGTTTTGGCGATATTAAATATATTCGTGATGGTGTGGCGGGTGGTGTTGATTATCTCGTTATCTCAAGCACGAATTCCAGCGGTTCATTTTATGTCCTCAATGCTGAAACCCTTGCGACTGTAGGATCCAAGGCATCACTTGGAACAATTTACGGATTTGATGTCGAAGAATCTGCTTATACAGAAAATAATTGCGTTTATCTGACTTGCAGCTCAAGCAGCGGTTCATTAAGGATTTATGAGTTAGGCACATTGAATTTA
>MHYA01000208.1:7929-16553 GCA_001825675.1 Planctomycetes bacterium GWF2_42_9
GCGCCAGGATATATCGGGGATAGTGAAGATATGGTTATTGGAGTTGGTACTTCGGCGGGAAAAATAACACTTTGGAATTGGGACGGAACGACTATCAGCCAGGGAAAAACGCAAACAGTAACCGGAAGTATTTTTGATATGGGAATAGAGGATACTTATTTGCACGATGTGGATGTGTTGAATATCATCAGAACGTATTCTACTTCGATCTATTGGTACACAAAAAATGAAAACCTTTCGACTCTTAGCAGCGGCAGTTGCAAGCCGTAATGATAAAAATGAGGATTCACACGGAGTTACTTATGAAGAAGATTTTTTCAATAATTTTTGCATTGATATTTGTTGCGAACACATTTGGCGCAAAGCAATTGACAGCTGTAAACCTGATTGTAATGCGTACCACCGGCATGCACGCATTGGTGCTTGGTTATGACGACGGCACGTTGGAATTGCGAAACTGGAAGGGCGATAAGATCGCTTCTCGAAAATTCACGAGCAAAATTACAGCAATGAAAGTTGATCACGGACAAGGAACGGCGTTGCCGAGGATATTCGTTGCCTCGAGCGAATCGAGCGGAACTATACGAGTGATTGACCCGGCTGATCTTGCGACCGATCTGGCGAAAAAAACCGGAACGGGTACAGTGCAATGTTTCAATGTGCGGCAGAATTGGTTATATGCCGGGACATCGGGCGGAACTTTATGGAAGCTTGATAATAAAACGTTGGCGCAACAGGCAAAAAGAACCGGCTTTGGGAGTATTAAATATGTGAGCGATAGTGGAAATCCGCCAGATGCCTACAGCAATATATTTATTACTAGTACAAATTCCGGGGGTTCAATTTACAGGCTGAAATATGATACATTAGCTACTTTGGGCAGCAAAAGCAGTATAGGAACGATTACTGGTTTTACCTGTAATGATTGGGTAGATGCGGATTATTTCGATATTTACCTTGTTATCAGTGCAGAAAGCGGGACGCTCAAAAAATTAAACGGTCAGACTTTTGCAACCGAAGCTTCAAAAACCAGCGTTGGCAATGTCAATTTTATGTGTGCAGGCTACCCTGGTTTAGACCCAGATTCCGAGCCAACTTTAGTTATTTGCGACACGACAGGTACTCTCAGAACATGGAAATGGAATGGCACTGCTTTCTTGAAAGTCAAATATCAAACTAGTTTAGGCAGTATAGTTGAGGCTGCAGTGGATGACTTATATCAGACAGATGCTTACCAAATTGTATATTTCTGTAATAAGTCAGGTAAGGTGATGTGGTATATCCGAGACGAAGCAATGAAATTATATAATTATGCCATTATAGCTCCATAATTTTAAGTTAAAAATAAACAAGCATAAGTTGATCTGGTAGATCGCATAAAATATTTAAAAAAACATAAAAATTTTTTTTTAATTAATTTGCAATTTTTGTGTACTTCCTTATACTGTTGAATTCGCTTTTCGCGGAAAATGAGTTAGGGAGTCCCTTAATATTTTTTTTGCGAAATGTAAGAAACCGTGTTTCAGTATTGAAAACGCGATTTTAAACCACGAAAGACACGAAGAAAAGAAGTCTTTTGCGGAAAAATATATTGCTGCTGTAGCTCAGTCGGTAGAGCGCGTCCTTGGTAAGGACGAGGTCACGGGTTCAAATCCCATCAGCAGCTAAATTAAAAATTGACCGCCAAGTGAATGACGGAAACGAAAATGACCCGCCAATAAATCGGCGGTAAACCCCCTGGCAGGCCAGGGGGCTAAATATGGAAGTTAAAGCCAATGAGGCTTTTAAAGTAATAAAAGTAATCGATACGTATAAATTAATTAGCTTACTACTTAACGTTGGAGGTTAGTAAAAAATGGCTAAAGCAGTATTTGAAAGAAAGAAACCGCACGTAAACGTCGGTACAATCGGACACGTTGACCATGGCAAGACGACTCTTACCGCGGCAATGACAAAAGTAATGGAACTCAGTGGCTTTAGTAAGTTTAAATCTTACGATGATATTGCGAAAGCCTCGGAATCACAGGGTAGAAGAGACCCAACAAAGATTCTGACAATCTCCACTGCTCACGTAGAATACGAATCAGCGACAAGGCACTATGCACACGTTGACTGCCCAGGACACGCTGACTATGTAAAGAACATGATTACAGGTGCTGCACAGATGGACGGTGCGATTCTTGTAGTTAGTGCTTATGATGGCCCAATGCCGCAGACAAGAGAACATATCCTTCTTGCCCGTCAGGTAAACGTGCCTAAAATCGTAGTATTCCTTAATAAGGTTGACCTTGTCGATGATCCAGAACTTCTGGAACTCGTTGAAATGGAAGTTAGAGATTTGCTCAACAAATATGACTTCCCAGGCGATAAGACACCGATTATCAGAGGCTCTGCTAATACCGCTATGGCTGCTACAAAGATAGACGATCCTGCATGTGCACCGATCGTTGCACTGGTCAAGGCTATGGACGACTATATTCCAATTCCAGAGCGTGAAGTTGATAAGCCATTCCTTATGCCAATCGAAGACGTGTTCAGTATTAAAGGCCGTGGTACAGTAGGTACAGGCCGTATCGAACGCGGTATGGTAAAGGTCGGCGAAGAAGTTGCTATCATCGGCTTGAACAAAGAAACCAGAAAATCGGTTGTTACAGGCGTTGAAATGTTCAATAAGACATTGGATCAGGGTCAGGCCGGCGATAACGTTGGCTTGCTGCTTAGAGGCGTTGAGAAAGAAGAACTCGAACGCGGTCAGGTTGTTGCAGCACCTAATTCAATTACACCTCACACTCACTTCGAAGCGGAAGTTTACGTTCTGACTAAAGACGAAGGCGGCAGACACTCACCATTCTTCGCAGGCTATAAGCCACAGTTCTATTTCAGAACAACAGACGTAACTGGTGGAGTAAAGGCTATCAAGAGCCGTGAAGGTAAACCAGCAGAAATGTGTATGCCTGGCGACAACATCGCGATGGAAGTAGAAATTATTTCCCCAATCGCTATGGAAGAAGGCCTTAGGTTTGCTATCCGTGAAGGCGGCAGAACAGTAGGCGCCGGTGTTGTAGTTAAGGTTATTAAATAAACTTAAAAATCAAAATTTAAAAATCAAAGATGTGGATTCGGCCTTAATCGGCCGAGTCCCTTTTTGATAAAAATTTAGATTTAAACTAATGTAAAGAGTAATTATGGCAAAAGCAAAAAAAAGAGAATATGCCTGGCTCGAGTGCAAGGATTGCGGTCAACGAAATTACAGGACACAAATAAATGTTGCGCAAGGCACCCCGAAAATAGAATTGACGAAGTTCTGCAAAAGCGAGCGGAAACGAACGGTTCACAAGTTAAGAAGAAAATAAATTATAAAATTTAAAGACATTTCCGGCTTCGTCTGGAATAATTCATCGCCATTGTGGCGATGTCTAAACAAGTTGAAACAATTCAGCTTTAACTTTAAGTTTTGATTTTAAATGTGATAGGCCAGTAGCTCAATTGGCAGAGTGGCGGTCTCCAAAACCGCAGGTTAGAGGTTCGATTCCTCTCTGGCCTGCTTAGCGAAGATGCTGGAAGGCAAACTTGAAATTGGTTTCAAATTGGGATTTCGAGGTTTTTGATGTTAGAAAAATATAAATGGGGTCAGGGTAAGGATACCCGACTGTACAGCGCGTTAGCGTTAGGCTTGATTTCTGCGATCGGCTGTTGGCGGCTTTATAAGCAGCTTGAGGCATCTTTGGATGTAACGCAGACGCATGGAATTGTGTTAAGTGTAACTGTTCCGCTTGCTTTGATGGCGATCATAGGGGTTTTCCTTTATTGGATAGTCAATAAGCCGACAGTCGCTGATTTTCTGATCGCAGCAGAAGGTGAACTTAAAAAAGTAAGTTTCAGTTCGAGACGCGAAATAGCGGTATCGACATTTGTCGTCATCGTGGTTGTATTTTTGATGGCTGCAATGCTTGGTACAGCGGATTTTGTTTTTGACCTGTTCTTCACGAACGTGATCGGCATATAATCAGCTTAGTTTAAAGCTAAAAATGTAAATGGTTATTCGGCTGAAAGGCCGAAACTTATTTTTTTTATATAAATTAAGGTATTTATGCGTTGGTATGTATTAAGAGTAGCCTCCAACAGGGAGGAACAAGTTAGGGAAGCGCTTGTCCGCAAGGTAACGCTTGAAGGCCTGCAGAATGATATCGGCAGAGTTGTGGTGCCGGTTGAGCAGGTAAAGCGTATTCGCGGCGGCAAACAGAAGGTGCAGAAGCGCAAACTTTACCCGGGCTATGTATTTATGGAAATCGAGCCGGACACCAACGGTCAAATAAGCGAAAAGGCGTGGTTCCTTATTAAGGAAACAATGGGCGTCGGTGATTTCGTTGGAACTGAAGGTAAGCCTGTTCCGATGAGCGATACCGATGTTGCCAAGATGCTTAGCGAAGTAGAAAAAGTAAGCGAACAGACGGCAGCGAATATTAAAGTCGATTTCGCAAAAGGTGATGTAGTGAAAATACGCGAAGGTGCATTCGAGAATTTCGAAGGCGCAGTCGATTCAATAGATTCAGAACGCGGCGTAGTACGAGTAATCGTAACGATTTTCGGAAGAAGCACGCCGTTGGATATCGAATACTGGCAGATAGAGAAAGTATAACGAAAATCAGAATTTAAAAATAAAAAATCAAAATTGTGGAACCGCCTGACGGCGGGGATTTTCAAAAAAGGTTAAACAATGGCAAAACAGATTACAGGTAAGATTAAATTGCAGGCACCGGGCGGTTCAGCAACACCTGCTCCTCCAATCGGCCCGGCATTAGGTCAGCATGGCGTAAATATTGGTCAGTTCGTTCAGCAATTCAACGCACGGACTAAAGAACTTAATGGAATGATAGTTCCCGTTGAAATAACAGTATATTCGGACAGGTCATTCGAATTTATAGTAAAAAGCCCGCCAGCAGCGGTATTGCTGAAAGACGCGGCACAGTGCGCTAAAGGCAGCGGCACTCCTAATAAGGAAAAGGTCGGCAAAGTTACCAAAGATCAGGTAAAGAAAATAGCCGAGCGTAAACTCGAAGACCTTAACGCTTTCGATATTGATCATGCAGTCAGAATCATTGAAGGTACTGCAAGAAGTATGGGAATCGAAGTAGAGAAATAATTTAAAATTTTAAATTTTCAATTTTAAATTAAATTTAATAGCTTACCACGGCAGGCATACCGACGCGGTGTGCGAAAGTGGGAGCGAAAAGTAAAATCTTTTTGCGGAGTATAAAAAATGAAAGTAAGACGAAGCAAACGTTACAAAGAAGCGGCTAAGGAATGGTCGCAAGACCCAATCAAACTGGTCGATGCGGTTAAGAAACTCAAGACTTATAAACCGACTAAGTTCGACCAAAGCATCGATTGTGTAGTGCAACTCGGAATCGATACGAAACTCGCAGATCAGCTAATCAGAGGTGCGGTATCCCTTCCTAACGGTATCGGCAAAAGCAAAAAAGTTATCGCTTTCTGCGAAGATTCAGATATCGAATCAGCAAAAAAAGCAGGAGCTATCGAGGCTGGCAGCGATGACCTTATTAAAAAGGTCAGCGACGGCTGGATGGATTTTGATGTCGCAGTAGCTTCACCAAAAGTTATGGGTAAAGCAGGCAGACTCGGTAAGGTTCTTGGACCGCAGGGCAAAATGCCATCACCCAAAAATGGTACGGTAACAGCAGATGTTATTACAGCGGTAAAAGAATTTACAGCAGGCAAGACAGATTTCAAGAACGATACTGGCGGCAATGTTCATACAGTTGTCGGCAAATTGAGCTTTGAAGAAAATAAACTTGTTGAGAATATACAGGCGTTTTTAGGTGTTATTCGCAGAATGAGACCTCAATCAGCTAAAGGCACTTATATTAAGAAAATAGCCATTAGCGCGACAATGAGTCCATCTGTAATAGTAGATGCGTCCGAATTTAACCTATAATCAGAGAACATAACCCGCCAGCATCCTCTGCGAGGACTGTAGCAAAGCTGGGGGTTAACGGATAAATAAAGGTGAAGATATGAGTAAACAAGTAAAACAATTATTAACGAATGAACTTGAGAGCAAGTTTAACGGTATTAATGAATTCATAGTAGTTGATATTACCGGTATCGACGGTATAGCCAACAACAAACTTCGCGAAAAGTTTGTCGACAAGAAAATCAAACTGACAATGGTCAGAAACGCAATGATGCGTCAGGCTATGAAGTCATTGAATATGCCAGTTGCGATGGATCTGTTTTTGACAGGTTCGAGCACAGTCGCAGTCGGCGGAGCAAGCATCGTAGATTTAGCGAAAGAAATCGATGCGATCTCCAAAGAAATTCCAGTTAAATTCAAAGGCGCATATCTGGAAGGTACAGCCCTTGACGCAGTTGCCGCCAAGAATCTGATCAATATGAAAACCAGAGCCGAGTTGCAGGGCGAGGTTATTATGTTGGCAAAATCACCTGCAAGCAGACTGGCTTCTCAAATTGGAGCACCAGCTTCCAAAATCGCGGGCTGCATAAAGACGATTATCGAAAAAGGCGAAAAAGAAGCCCCAGCACCGGCAGCAGCGTAACGAATTTAAAATTTAATATTTAAAAACGTGGCCATACCGGCGACGGCTAAACGAAAAATTGAAAAGTTAATAATATGCTTATTGTGAGTGTCCCGAAAGGGTTAAACGCGGCGGTGTAGCTGCGGCAGGTGCAAAAGCGCAGAACATAGGAGTATTATAATGTCAGACAAAACATTTAGTCCTGAAATCACACAGTTAGGCGATGCAATCGTAAAGCTGACCCTTATGCAGGCAAAAGAATTAGGCGATTACCTTAAAGAAGTTCACGGTATTGAACCGGCAGCAGGCGGCGCAGTTATGGTAGCAGGCCCAGCAGCAGGCGCAGGCGAAGCAAAAGCTGAAGAAAAAACAACTTTTGATGTTATCCTGAAAGCAGCCGGCGATAAGAAAATCCAGGTTATCAAAGAAATCCGCGCTATTACAGGTTTAGGCCTGAAAGAAGCAAAAGACCTTGTTGACGGCGCTCCAAAGCCAGTTAAAGAAGGCGTAACCAAAGACGAAGCCGAAGCTATGAAGAAACAAATCGAAGAAGCAGGCGGCACAGTAGAACTCAAATAAGTTTGAAACAATCAGAGTGCCTGGTGATAAAAATCAGGCACTCTGAAAATTTTGTAAATAATTGAATAATGAAGATTGAAGATTGAAGATTTATTGGATTAACGGGCGTTGAAAATATAAATTTTCAATCTTCAATTTTAAATGTTAAATTAATTTACGGGAGTCTGTAAATGGGTATAAAACCAATTCGCGATTTCGGCAAGATTAAGGATGCAATAGATGTTCCCAATCTTATCGAAGTTCAGCGGGCAAGCTATGAAAGATTTCTTCAGGCTGATGTGAATTATCAGAAAAGGAAGCTAAACGGTTTGGAAGCTCTGTTCAAAGAGATATTCCCAATCGAAAGCTATGACAAGACAATGGGTCTTGAATACATCGGTTATGAACTCGATAAGCCTCGTTATAATCCCAGCGAGTGCAGAGAGCTTCGCCTGACTTATGGCTATCCATTAAAAATACGCTGCAGATTGAAACGCAAAGACGCGGATGATGTCGCAGAACAAATAGTATATCTGGCGGAAATACCAGTAATGATCGGCGGCGGCGAATTTATTATTAACGGAGCCGAGAGAGTTATCGTAAATCAGCTTCACCGTTCGCCTGGTGTTGACTTCCTTGTCGAGAGCAAAGAAGGCGACAGAATGCTGCACGGCGGAAGAATTATTCCCGAACGTGGAAGCTGGATCGAAATATCAGTTACACGTAAAGACGTTTTGATCGTTCGTATAGATCAATCGAGCAAAATTCCGGCCACTATGTTCCTCCGCGCAATGAGCGAAGACTACGGCAAAGTTGAGCAGATTTTAAGACTGTTCTACGAAACCAAAACAGTCGCAGTCGATAAACTTGACCCGCTGATGTGGGCTGTTGGTCCTATCGTTGATACCGAATCAGGTGAAATCATCGTCGAAGGCGGTACACAAATCGGGGACCGCATCGGTCAAATCGAAAGAAGCTCGATAAAGAAAATCGAAGTGATAGCAAAAGCGGTTGACCCGCTTGTACTCAATACACTTGCAGAGGATGACTGCGAAAGTCATGAAGAAGCATTGCTGAAACTTTATGCAAGACTTCGTCCGGGCAATCCGCCGAACGTTGATAAAGCTAAGACGCTATTCAATGAAAAATTCTATGACGCTGACCGTTATAGACTCGGCAGAGTAGGCAGATTCAGACTTAACCGCAAGTTCAAACAGAACATTGACGAAAACGAAATGACCCTTAAGCCTGATGATTTCCTTAATACAATCAAGTACATCATCGGTCTGCGAAATGGTCAGGGCGTTATTGACGATATCGACCATTTGGGCAATAGAAGACTTCGTACGATCGACGAACTTGCCGCTGATGAAATTCGCAAAGGTCTGCTGAAACTTCGCAGGACTGTTCAGGAACGTATGAGCATGAAGGAGCCGGGGCAGATTGAAAGAATCGCCGACCTTGTAAACTCAAAGAGCGTTTCGAGCAGTATTGAATACTTCTTCGGTA
>MHYA01000209.1 GCA_001825675.1 Planctomycetes bacterium GWF2_42_9
GAAAACCATTTCGATATCGCCGCCTGTATGACGTTCTTTGGTTTTATTTTATGAAAGTTGGAATGCTTTTCAAGATTATTTGTGTTTGTGTTATAGCGGCGGTTTTAACGGGATGTGTGCCGAACGCTGAAATGAAACTGACACCAGCGGCGAAAAGTGTAACTACTTATAAGGTTGTAACGGGTCAGAGCAAGGATTATCAATTTATTCAACCTTCAATCAATAAAACCAAAGAACGTCATACAGGCGGCGATATCGAAATGGTTTTCACACAGGAAATCGAATCTGTTGACGCACAAGGCAACGCGGTTGCGAATATCACAATCAAGCAGTTGAAACACACATCGACTGACGGACAGGGTAAAGAATCCGTTGTTGACACTGAAAAAGACAAGACATCGCCTATCACAAAACTCATAGGGCAAAGCTATAAAATTAAATTTGCTCCGAACGGCAGCGTAGAAGTTGTTGACGCAACGGCAGCGAGAGAAGCTGTGAAGGGCGGAGTCGATGAAAAGATCGCGGGCAAAATTCTTAGCGATGAGGAAATCGCAAGACGCCATCAGGTAATGGCTTTGCTGGACGCAAAAGGGACATACAAAAAAGGCGATAAGTGGAGTTCGGTTGCTGCATCGCCTGCTGGTATGCTTAGATCAAAGAGCTTTGAGAAAGTTTATACTTTGTCAGATATCAAGCAGGATAATAAACAGACAATAGCGACAGTTGAAATGAACGCAGTGCCAAGCTCCAAGAGAGTGGAAGGCGCAAGTGAAAAAGACAGCGGTATGGGAATGTTCGCTAATATGTTCGATGAAAAAGATACATATACCGGTAAGATGATAATCAATCTTACAACCGGTCAAATCAAGAGCTATGAAGAAGTTCTGAAAGCACAATGGGTAGCGGCGGAATCTTCCGAAGAACAGAAAAGCGATAAAGGCCCAGATCAGCTTACAATGGGATTCACATATAAATATAGTATAGAGAGAATCGATTAATAATATAAAAAGTTAAGGTATAGATTCCCGCCTGCGCGGGAATGACAACATTGTGGATTCGGCCATTAGGCCGAGACTATTTTAGATACTAAAAAATTGTTCTGTCAAAATAACGGATTGAATGGCGGGTAAAATTATGAAAAAATGGATTGCAGCGGGTTTAGTGTTGAGCGTAACGGCTTTTTATTTTATGGGCTGTGAACAGCAGCAGAAAAAGCAAACGCAAACAGTTAGTGAAGTAAAGAAAGACGTAAAAGGGCCTGTGCTTTTGAGCGTTGATTTCGAGCCGAATGAAACTCTTGTTTATAATTTTGTCAGCGACAGGACGATGTATGTTAATTTAGACCCAAGCGGCAAATATTCCAAAGGTAAACAGGACGGCAAAGAGCAATCGCAATCCGAAAAACTGGAAATGCAAATAGCGTATAAGGCTGTCAAAATTGATCCAATAGGCATTTCTGAAATCGAGGCGACGTGCAATTCAGCGAAGGTAACACGAGTCGGCAGCGGCAGAGCACAAGAAAAAGCCGACGCGGTCGAGGGACTTGTTGGTAAAAAATTCATATTAAAGATAAGCGGTACGGGCAAAATCGTAGATTATTCATCGCTGGAAGAAATTTCGAAGGAACTCGGGGAAAATGCGTTCAGCGGCGGTGAAACGAAACGCGGCAGAGTGAAAAATCCTGATATGATAATGGATTTTCTTGCGACGCAGTGGAATATCTGGGATTCAGTCGCTACGATCAAAAATCCGCTCAAGGGCATTGATAAAAAGTCGGTCTGGTCGTCAAAACTTCTGGCGCCAATGCCTTATGTTTCCAAAGTCGGCAGGAATGTCGAGTATAGATTGGCCGGCGTTGAAAATAATGTCGCTGAAATTAGGAGCAAGTACAGTTTGAGCAAAACGCCATCCGATGTTCCGCTGCCATACGGCGGGTCGTTCCAGATGAAAGGAATGTTTGGTTTTCTGCAGGGATATAAAACTTTATCTATTGACGGTGAAGGCAAACAGCTTTTCGATATTGAGAAAGGCAGAATCCTCAGCGATACTCAAGATTTTGAAACGCAGGTCAGTGCATCAATATTCGGTTTGGGCAGCGATGAACTTACGCCTAATATCAGAGTTGTACAGAAGATTACAATGACGCTGGCGGAATAGATTTAAAATATAATATTTTATATTTAAGAACTAGATTCTTCACTGCGTTCAGAATGACAAAGTGCAGTTTAAGAATTAGTCTGTATTTTAAGATTTGTCTTTCAATATGGAGAAAGATTTGGAAAGAAATAATCTCTGGGCCCCGTGGAGGATTAAATACATCAAGGGATTAACGGAAAAACACGAGTGCTTTCTCTGTCATAATGTAAATAATCCGGCACAGGATTGTGAAAATTTAGTTCTTTGGCGGACTAAATCGGCGTTCGTACTTTTCAACCGTTTTCCTTATAATAACGGGCATCTGATGGTCGCACCCAATAAACATATTCCAGATTTTGAGGGGCTGGATGAAAACGAACTTCTTGAAATCACCAAATTAATTGTCGTATGTCAAAAGGCGTTGAAACTGGCAGTTAATCCGCACGGGTTTAATGTCGGGATGAATTTCGGCAGATGCGCAGGGGCGGGTGTGCCGGGACATTTGCACGTGCATATAGTGCCGAGATGGGATGGCGATACGAATTTTATGGAAGTATGCTCCAATACCGATGTGATCAGTCAGGGTATGAGGGAACTTTATGATCAGTTGAAAGAAATTGGTGAAAAGCATAATCTTCCGGGAATATAAAATTGACAGACTCATTAAAATCATACGCGGTAACGGAGGCCAACAGCAAGGGCAGGCAGTTCAAAGAGCCTGAACACGCTTATCGCGGTGCGTTCGAGAGGGATAGAGATCGAATAATTCACACATCCGCTTTTCGGCGGCTTGAAGGCAAAACGCAAGTTTTTATGCCGCAGATCAACGACCAATACCGCACACGGCTTACGCACAGTCTTGAAGTTTCGCACATAGGCAGGACGATCGCGAGGGTGCTGGGGCTGAATGAGGCGCTCACGGAAGCGGTTTGCCTGGCACACGATTTAGGGCATAGTCCGTTTGGGCATAGCGGTGAAGCGGCACTTAATGAACTGATGAGAAATTTCGGAGGGTTCGAGCATAATTATCAAACAATGCGAATTGTTGAATTGTTCGAAAGGCCTTATCCGAATTTCGTCGGTTTGAATTTGATGTATGAGACGAGACTTGCGCTTGCGAAACATAAAACACATTTTGATAATCCGCTACGCAACAAACAGTTTACCGACAAAAATTGTTCGCTGGAAGGTCAAATCGCAGATCTGGCGGACAGGATTGCTTATAATTGCCATGATCTTGAAGACGGTCTTCGGGCGAAAGTGATAAGTTATGATATGATCCAGAATGTTTCGCTTTGCAGAGAATCTATTGAGATTTGCAAGGAAAAGACTACCAGCGGCGGAGTTATAAAATATACGAGAATCGCCAAGACGATTATTGATATGCTTGTTGGTGATTGTATTGAGACGAGCAAAGCGTTAATCGGAAAAGAAAATATTCAGACTTTGCGGCAGGTGCTTGAGAGGGGCGGCAATCTGATTACTATAAGCGATGAGGCTGAAAAAGGGCTGCGCGAGCTTGAAATTTTTCTTATGGAAAATATGTATGAAAATCCTGTTGTCAAGGCGGTTTCTTCGCAGGCGAAAGACTGGCTGACAAAAGTATTTTGTAAATTCAGAGATAATCCGAAACTGATGCCGAATTTTTATCAGAACCTGATTCCTGAATTCGGACTTGAGAGAACGGTTTGCGATTATGTGTCGGGGATGACAGACAGATACTGTCTTGAGATGATTAAGTAATTCTTTCAGCCACTAAGCCACTAAGGCACTAAGTTTTAAATATTTAAATTTTATATTTTAGGGATTTGCTTTTTTTAGTCGCACAGAGCAGTATAACAGGATAGATTCCCGCCTGCGCGGGAATGACAATTATTACTTTATAACTTCGCAAGTAAGTTATGCGATTTTTTTGTAGAGGAGAGATAACGCGAAAATAATGGCGTTGATCATCACAATAGTCGCGCCGGCGGATAAATCCAAAAAGAAGGAAAATGTAATGCCGGTGAGGACGGAGATAAGTGAAAAGCAGCAGCCGATGAAAATAGCGGAACGGAAACCTTTTGCGATTTGAAGTGCGGCGGCGGCAGGTAAAATCATTAATGCTGATACCAGTAATATGCCAACGACTTTGACGGAAAGGACAACAACGAGCGAAGTCAATAAAGTCAGAACAATATTTATTTTGTTTATCTTAATGCCGGTGGTGCGGGCGTATTCGGAATCGAATGTCGCGGAGAAAAGGTCCCAATAATAAAAGTGGAGGATTGCTAAAACAATGAGCGAAAGCGTAATTGATAAAATTACTTCAGATGTACGGATAGAGAGGATGTTGCCGAAAAGGTAGCTGAAGAGATCGACGTTAAAACCTTTTGAGAGGCCTGCGATTATTACGCCGCTGGAAATTCCAACGGCAGAGACAATACCGATGGCGGCATCGCCATAAACTTTTGCTTTTTCGGTGATCTTTAAAATTAAAAACGATGCGGCGATAACAATCGGAACAGCGACATAATATGGATATGCTCCGAAGAAAAGGCCGATGGCGATTGCGCCAAAACTAACGTGTGAAAGGCCATCGCTGATAAGCGACATTTTGCGGAGTACGAGGAACATTCCCAAAGCAGCGCAGGTGATACTGATAAAAGCGCCGGCAAGGAAAGCTTTTTGAATGAACGAATATTGTAAAAAAGTTAGATCCATTAATTGTTGCCTGTAATATCGTGCTGGTGGCAGACGATGTGCTGGTAATGTTCGCCGAAGAAGGCTCGCATATCATCCGATTTACAAAACTCACTAAATTTCCCGAAATATACAATTTTTTTATCGATATAGAGCAGCTTTTGGGCGAACTTTCCGACAAAGCCCGCGTCGTGCGTAACCAGAAGAACGGCAATGCCATCCTGCTTGTTTAATTGTTTAATCAATTCAAAGAACGATTCGCGCGAATCAGGGTCGAGGGCTGTTGAAGGTTCATCGAAAATTAGCAACTGCGGTTTGGAAACGAGGCAGCGAGCGAGCAAGACTTTTTGCTGCTGTCCGCCGGAGAGTTCACTGAACATTCGTTTTTTTAAATCGGTGATTTTCAGCTTCTCGATTATTTCAGCGACGTGTTTTTTGTCTTTGGCTGTAATGCTTTTTGGATTTCTTTTTTGTGAAAGCAGGCCAAGTTCGATTACTTCTTCAGTTGTCGCGGGGAAAAGGGGATTAATAGTTGAAGATTGCTGCGGAAGATAGCCTACTTTGCACCATTGAGTAAATTTACGGGCAGGAGTATCGAACAATTCTATACTGCCGGTTTTGAGGGGGACAAGGCCGAAGATGGATTTTACGAGCGTTGTTTTTCCTGCGCCGTTTGGGCCTACAAGTGCGATAAAATCGGCAGGTTCTACAACGCAAGAAACATCTCTCAATGCCTCGTGAGAGTTGTACGAAACTGAAACGTTATTTATTTTTATGATCGACATTTTTTTTATAGCCACTAAGGCACCCTCTCTGATTTTTGCTTTCAAGGAGCAAAAATCCTGAAGAATCGAGGGCTTTCGCTATGCTCCAGCTAAGACACAAAGTTTTGAATATTTTTTTATCACTGAGTACGCAGATTTCACTGAAAAATTATTTCTGTGTGGGTTGAAGCCCACCCTACGAACTAATTACCCGGCGCTTACGCTTGGGGCTCTGAATCATTATTGTTTACATTCAAGTCCGGTCATTAAATTTTGCAGATTTTTTTGCATAATGGAAATAAAGGAAGTATTTTCTTCCAAATCTTTTCTGGTAATGTTGTGGCCGGCGTTTAGCAGGAGCATTTTCGCGTTTGTCTCATTGGCCAGGGTTTCAGCGATTTTCGGGCTGGTCAGCTCTTCATAGAAGATATAATTGATTTTGTCTTTTTTGATTTGCTTCACAAGTACGATTAAATCTTTTGCTGTCGGTTCGGCATCAGGTGAAAGGCCCTGCGCGGAAAGGTAATTTAGATTATAACGTTTTGCGAGATAGCCGAAAGCGTAATGGCCGCCAAAGACGATCGTTCGCGTTTGGCAATTCGCAAGATACGTTTTGTACGACGTATCGAGATCGTCAAGTTTGGATTTGTAATCTTCGGCGTTTGTTTTATAGAAAGCCTCGTTTGCGGAATCGGCTTTGCAAAGCGCGTTGGTGATATTATCCACGATTATTTTATCGTTATCGAAATCGAGCCAGATGTGCGGGTCCTTATTTCCGAGTTCATCGTGATGATGTTCCTGGTGTTCACAATGTTCGTGATTATGGGCGGGGGTGATTAGATTGACATTGGTGCTTGCATCAATGACGATGAGTTTTTTGTTGTCGATGCCCGTGATAATATCGTGTGCCCAGGGCTCCATAAATTCGCCGGTGAAAATGAAAATATCGGCGTTGCTGATTTTCGAGATGTCGCCGGGGGTTGGATCGAATGAGTGCGGTTCTACTCCCGGAGGAAGGAGAATCGTAACTTCGACTTTGTCGCTTCCAATTTCTTTTGCGAAATCATATAAAGGGAAAAGAGTCGTAACGATGGTAATTTTGTCTTTGTTGTTCTCAATCTTTTTGACTAATTTGACGGATGTGAAAAGTCCTGCCATTATAAGTATGATAACAAGCACTATGAAGATTATTCTTTTTAGCATCTTATACCTTTCGGCAGTTTCGGCAAAGGCCGAAAAATTCAATAGAATGATTTGTGATCACAAATTCGTTATCTTTTTCAAGCTGCTTTTCTTCTTTTTGAAGATGCCTGCCGATAACGACTTTTTTGATCGTGTTGCAGCCGGTGCAAACGAGATGGTGATGGTGGTCGGTCGGCAGCTCGAAATAGTCTTTTTCCGCGATCGTTTCCTTTGTAATAATGTTATTTTTGGCAAGAAAGAGTAATTCGCGGTACATAGTTGATCTGTTTGGCTGGATTTTGCGTGCTTTTAGTTTTATGATAATATCGGACGTAGAGAGCAGGCAGGGCGATTGGAACAAAATCTCGATAATTGCTTTGCGAGCTTTTGAAAGGCGTTTGCCTTTGGATTTTATCGTTTCGTATATTGTTTCGATAGTCATAAAGATTACGCCGTTGAGCCACTAAGGCACAAAGACACGAAGTTTTAAATATTTTACTTTATCGACCGGATAGAAATTCCGCGTGGGCTAAAGCCCACCCTACGAATTACAAATCGCCTCCGATACGGAGGCGGCTAAACGACTATTACCCCTCCCTTACGGTCAGGGCTCTGAAATGTTTTCGTACAACAAGTAAAATGCAACAATGTTGCAATAATAATAGCGATAAACGGGAATTAAGTCAAGGTGAATTCAGGTTTTTTTTGTTTAAATTTAGTTAATGCGCGATTATACTGGTTATTTGTATGAAGATTCAAAAAATTATTCTTTCGTGTTTTGGATTAGGATTTATTCCTGTTATGCCGGGGACGTTTGGCAGTCTGTTAATGCTGGCGGCATTTTTTGCGATGCATCATTTCTGGCCCATTCAGGTGTTAACGGTTTATTTTCTTGTAGGCGCGATCGTTGTATCGAGCATTTTGTGTGTGATTTTTGCCGGTCATTTTGAAACGACTGACGGCAAAAAAGACCCCGGCTGGGTCGTTCTTGACGAATTCGCTGGTCAGGCAGTTGCACTTTTTCCGGCAGCGGTAACCAGCGGTAAGATTTTGCCGCCTGCGATAGCGGCTTTTTTGCTTTTCAGGATTTTTGATATTTGGAAGCCTTCGCCAATTCGTGAAATGGAACAGTTAGACGGCGGGTTAGGTATTTTGGCCGACGATTTGGTCGCGGGCGTAATGGCCGGTACGGTGGTCTGCATTGTTACCTATCTTGCGAGGTTTGTGCTGCAGGGCGGTTTATCCTAACCAAGGGAAACACGGTATTATATTTTTTTATTTCATTTTATAGAGCAATTATGATCAGATCGATTTTCGCACTTATTTTTATTTTCAACATTTCAATTTTTTCTTCGGCAGTGAAAGCAGATGTTAATGATGTTGGACGGCAGCCGTCGGTTGAGAAAATATCTGTTGTTCGGGCGGCGATACTCGGAATAGTCGAGGGGTTGACGGAGTATCTGCCGGTTTCTTCGACGGGGCATCTGATTCTCGCCGGTCATTTTATGGGCTTGACGCATTTCAGCGAGAAAATAGGGCCTTTCGGACGACTTTTAGATAAAGACAAAATGGAAGCAATTAACTCCTTTAATATAGTTATACAGTCTGGAGCGATTCTTGCGGTGGTTGGGCTTTATCGCAGGAGGGTTGCCGATATTTGTTTTGGATTGTTGGGGAAAAATCCGGCGGGTTTAAAATTGTTTGGGCTTCTGGTTGTCGCTTTTTTGCCGGCGGCAATAGTTGGTTTGCCGCTGCATAAATTAATTGAAGAACAGCTTTTTGCTCCGATTCCGGTTGCTTATGGTTTGATCGGCGGCGGAATTCTGATGATCGCGGCAGAACGGTTTGCTTTTCGCAAGAAAACGCACGTAACGGGAATTGAAAATATCGCTTATTGGCAGGCGGCGATCATTGGTATCG
>MHYA01000210.1:0-18062 GCA_001825675.1 Planctomycetes bacterium GWF2_42_9
GGCAGGATAATTATATTTTCAAGCCAATCGATGCTTGTAATGACAAAGATGCACAAGTAGGCGAATATTACGCCGAAAGCAGTTATCGTAATTCGATTAAGCGAGCAGTTAGAAGGCTCAATGAAGTTCGCGAAGAATTGCATAAAAAACAAGGCGGAGAACCGGAAAAGTTTATAAAATATGCCGAATGGACTCCCTATCAAATAAGACATTCTGCTGCGACAAAAATCCGAAGCGAAAAAGGCGATGATGGTTTGTCTTTGGTTCAATCCTTACTTGGTCAAAAAAGCATCAAGATGGCTGAGGTTTATGCTAAAGTAAATGATCAATTAGCAATAAAAGCCGCAGAAGTTCTTGAAGATGTAAAAATTTATTAAAAATCAAGGCTTGGGGAAAACTTTATTTCCCGCTTTTACGAGGCTTATGATTGCTGCTCAACTTAGATTCTGCGACAATTAACTCCACTCTTTTATCATCAGGCATGGATAGCCAAAACCGAACCATAGCAGTAGTTTGATGCTGGTTTGATATACCTTTTAACAGAGCGTCTTCAAATTGTTTTTTCAGGTCTGCTGGTACACGTACATTAAACTGTTCCAAGCTGGTAGCCATAAATACCTTCTGCAAAACAAATATAGTATAGTAAAACAATATAGTTAGCATTTTAATACTTTGTTTAGCATTTGCAAACATAATATATACTTTTATACATTTTTTTAGCAAAAATATTTTATCTTTTTCTTTCACAATTCTGCTATTTACATGAGCAGATATTTTGAAAAAGAAAAAAATGAATATTTTGGTTGACTGCCCGCTAAACATTGCTAAACTGTGCTAAAAATTGCTCCAAAACATTTCAAGGGAAGAAATGTAAAATGTACAAGGGATAGACAACATATTTTATTACAAAGCAACGTGAGCCGTAGCTTGCAGCGAGAATAAATGAATTTAGCAGGCAGCAAAACTTAAAATCTTCGGTCGCTTTGGCGTTTACTTCTGGATAAGGTTTTACCAAAGGTCAAAAGAACCGATGCAACAACTGCTTGATGTCAAGGAATGTGCTGCCCGACTTCATATCAGTCGGACAACTTTTTTTTCGATTGTAGGCGAACTCGAATTGCAGGGTTTGCGAAGAGTTTTTGTTGCCGGTGCGAAAGGACATTTGTTCTTGGAATCTTCGCTTGACCAGTTAATTTTGGAAGCGGCAAAGAACGAAACGATAATCGGGGCTAAAAAAACTAAAGTAGCATAAATTTATTTACACTTAACGTACAACTCGGTTTTGCAACGGAAAGTGACAATTCAGTAATCACTCGTCTGCAACCTTGACCTACAACTTAGGGATTCTATTAGGATGCCTATTACAAAAGAGCAGAAGATACTGCGCAAATATAATCTTGGGTCAAGCGATATAGCTGCAATTTTAGGCCGAGACCCATTCAAAACCGCTTATGATGTCTGGCTTGATAAAACTAATAAACTGCCGGATGACATGGAAGAAAATGATGCTATGCAGGCAGGTACACTGTTTGAAAATGGTGTGCTTGATTGGGCAGAGGAAAATCATTTAGGCGCACTTGCGCGAAACGTACATATCAAAATCGAAGGTCTGCCTATTGCTTCTAACGTTGATGCTATTGCAAAATCAACAGGCAATCCGGTAGAGGCAAAAACATCCGGTCTTATGTCTGGCATTGTCAAGGAAGTATGGGGAGAGCCTTGGACTGATGATGTGCCGGAGAGGGTAATAATTCAATCCCACGTACACATGATGGCTGCAAAAGCCGATACGTGTCATATTCCAGTTTTTATATGCGGGCGAGGCTTTGTGATGTTTGAAGTACATCGCAATCAGGAGCTATGCGACATAATCGCCCAGCGTGCTGAAAAATTTTGGAATGATCATGTACTTGCTGATGTCGAACCGGATAACTCACTGCCAAGTCCAAACTCTGCAAAGAAAATGAAACGCCAGCCAAACGCAATCGCATATCTCACTGATGATTTGGTCAACAGATGGCTTGATGCAAAGGCAAGCGCAGCAATGGCAGAAGAAGAACTCCAAAACGCTCAAAGCCAATTGCTATGTGCTTTAAATAACTGCGAAGAAGGAAGATGCAATGCCGGAATTATCACATTTTTCGAGCAATCCTCAAAACGTCTGGATTCAACACGACTAAAAAACGAAGCACCAGATATTTATAAATCATTCATAAAAGAATCAAGGCACAGAGTCTTGAGATATAAAGCAAAAGAATAATTAGAAAGGAAGATCACATGGAAGAAAATCAAAATTCAGTACCTGAAAATGTTGAAGTAGTTGTTGCCGAGCGAAGCGCGTTATCAATTATGGAGCGTGCTTCAATCGATATACAAATAGCTACGGCTCACCAATATCCTCGCTCAATATCGGTATTTACAAAACGCGCGAAGGAAATGGTATCAGTTGATAAAGAGACAGCGGAGTCTTGTATTTACAGGCGGCCAGTTGGCAAAGAAAACGGCAAAATGAAATATGCCGAAGGTGAATCAATTCGATTGGCAGAGATAGTTGCTGCATGTTATGGCAATATGCGAGTCGGCGGGGTTATCACGGAAACGCACCCAAAATATGTAAAAGCCCAGGGCATTGCGCATGATCTGGAATCGAATTATGCCGCCAAAGCGGATGTAATTGAAAGTACAGTCGATAAAAATGGCAGGCCGTATAGTGAGCGTCAAAGACTGGTTATTGCAAAAGCCGCTCAATCCAAAGCTATGCGTGATGCTATTTTTCGCGTCGTATCAAAAAGTCTTTGCAAATCCATTGTCACACTTGCAAAAGAAACTGCATTTGGCAAAACCGAACCGCTTGCTATAAGGCGTGATCGGGCTATGGCATGGCTCAAAAAATTATGTATTGACCTGAATCGAGTCTGGTCAGCACTTGACATACAGGGCGAGGAAGAATTGGGCGATGCCGAACTCGAAACACTTACAGGTATAAGAACTGCGATAAAAGACGGTGATACAACCGTTGAAGAAGCGTTCCCTCCACTAACTCTGCCAGACGAACAACCGAATAAAGGCGGAGCAGCAGGATTAACTAACGCATTGAAGAAAGAAGATGATGCAAAGGGGACTCAGTAAACCACAGATGGTATTGCATCTTATGAAGATGAATGTAAGGAATCGTAGTAATGCAAAACACACCTGCATTTCAATATTATCCGGCAGACCTTATAAGCGACCCTGATGTTATGTTTTGGGATATGGAACAGATTGGAGCGTATTGGACAATGATAACTTTCCTATGGTTAAACAACGGACGATTTGAATATGATCTTGAGATCATCTGCAAATTATTCAGGAAAAAAAAGAAGAATACAGCCGAAAGACTTTGGAATAAAATCTCTTCCAAATTCATATTAGAAAATAACATTGTTACCCATAAAAGAGTTACACGAGAAATCGTAAGACAAACAGAATCAAGACTTAAAAGAAGTGAAGCTGGCAAAAAGGGAATGCAAAACCGATGGGAAAATCATAACAATGTTAATAACAAACCGATAACAGACAGCGAATTTGGTGTTATAACAAAAAATAACACTTCATCTTCTACTTCTACTTCTATTAATAATATAAATATATATACAACGGAAAACGAAGTTTTAACAGAAGCAGTTTTGATTGGAATAACAGAGGAACAAGCTAAGGCTTTTTACAGTCACTACAAATCACAAGGTTGGAAGTTTGGCAATGGTTTGCCTATCACTGACTTGTCAGCCGCTTTGGTTCGATGGAGAAACAACGATTACAAATTTGATATAAAAACAACTCCAAACCAATCTCGAATGCCAGTAAGCGACAGGCCGAGCCGTATCGAAATCATCAAGCAAAAGTTGGAGGCAATGTAACATGCTTAAACTCGATGCTAAAAATTTCATAGAACAAGAAATTCTTACCAGATGGCCTAAATGGGGCGCATGGGATAAAAAAACAGGCGAACGCATTGTCACAGATCAAGAACTCGAAAGCTGGATAGGAATCCTGATGGAGTTTGACCCGCAAATGGCAAAGCAGGCTCTTGAACAGCTTTACAGGGACAGCAACAGCGATTCACCTAATCCGAAAAAGTTTATCGTTTTTGCGCGAGATATCAGGGCGGCAAAAAATAATAGCAAACCTATCACCAAAAAAACCATAGTTGAAAGCGGTTATTTCGTTCAACTGGTTGCGCATGATGACTGGCGAAAAGTCGGACAATTTCAACCGATATATGTCGAACCTTTAACGGTTAGACAACCGGATGCAGTTTATGAAAAAGCGATGAATCAATTTGCTGCAAGACTCAAGGAATTGTACGGCGGCCAGTGGATAGGCTTTGCCAAAACAACTCATTATGAAATGTCGAAACGAAGATTTGAGTTACATCGGCTTGCTAAAGAGCAGGCAGTGCAAGCAGCAATTGAAGAACAACAGCTACAAGAAAAAGTCAATGATGCGGTTCAAGCGGATTTAGTTAAAATCGCCAATAAACTACGCCCAAATGATGATACTGGTGTTTCACATGAAACGAATGAATATGAAACCGGTCTTAATAATTCACAGTCTCAAGCCGTCGAAGCGGATGTTGAAGATTTTGAAGATGATAGACCATTTTGAAAGGACACAAGTTATGGAAAACCAAAAATGTTGTCAGTGCAACAATCACCAGCACCAAAACGTACCGAAGGCAATCGTGCTTTCTTTAGCGTTGCCAATACCGAGCAAGCCAGAAAAGAGCTATGCTGAAATTGCAAAAACAAATGCGAGATTGGCTAAAACTATTGATTCATGCTTAAATCATTTTGCAAAGGAAATGCACAAAAAAATCAATTCAGCAGAAACGCAAAAAATACTGAAAGATGATAGAACCTTTTTGAAACGTATGCGTGTTGATGAATTCAAACCTACACTGCGGCAAGTGAAACAGCAATTGATTAAAGAGTATGACCTTGGGTTATTTAGGCTCACAAAATCGACAGATGGCAAAGGTGTGAAGCTGGTTCGATGGAACGGTCTTTTTTATCAGGAAGCATAACATGGGAGATACAGTTTTACAATTTAAAGCGATACGGCTTGAAAGACAGAAGCAGAAAAAAACGAATTTACAAAAAGCAATTGAAGGAATCGATGTTACAGACAGTTCATGCGGTGAAAACCTGCAATTTATTCGTTATAGCGAATATCACTATCGTATTGTTCACAGGGAATTTGGCTGGATGCTTGACATTTGGCCTTCAACTCAAAGATTGCGTTCAGTTGGCAAGGTTCGCGCACCTTTTTTGCCAATAGCCACGCCCTGGACTATCAAAGATGTATTGGAAGCGGCGAATACTTATGAATTACAGCGGAAAATACCCGTGCAAGAATCATAAAAATGTCGTGGCTTTTGTTGTTACTGACGACACGAAGGAAGCATTATGTCGCGAATGTTATTTAAAACGAATTGCCGAGCGCGAGGCACTATTTAGGAAAAAAGTTAAATGCAATACAGAAGCGAGCGAGATGGATTGATATATGTAACCGTTGTATGTGCCAATTGCGGCGGTCTTGTCAGTAATCAGGCAGACGAGACTATATATGACGAGCAACTGGATGTGTACTTTTGCGGCAGCAGTTGCCAGAAGGAAAAACATCAGGAAACAAATGAAGAAGAAAATGAGATTACCGATGACATCACAAATTGAATTTGAAGTATTGGGCGACCCGAAAGCATTGAAGCGGCCAAAATTCTTTAGGCGCGGCAAGTTTGTCGGGGCTTATGACCCTAATCAACACGAAAAAGAAAACTTTATTTCGCAGGCTATTTTAAGCAGACCCCAAAAACCGTTTGATGAAGCTATATCACTTCATATTACATTTTATTTCAAACGGCCAAAAGGTCATTATAACAAACAAGGGCTTAAAGATGATGCTCCATCGCATCATATCAGCAAACCGGATGCAGACAATTTAATCAAGTTTGTTTGCGATTCACTCAATGGGATATTCTGGAAAGATGATTCCGTAGTTTCCAGAGTATCAGCGGATAAAGTTTATAGCGACATACCAAAGATGGTAGTGCAGATCAAGCAATTAAGCAGCAAGGAGGTTTCAAATGTTCAGTGAGTATTACAGTTTTTTACGAATTAATCCTAAATGGGCAAAGTTAATCAATCTGGTACGCGCCGACAGCGAAAAATCGCAGATGTTCATTGTTGATGTGAATAAAAATTATATCACGGTAACGGATGGAAACCAGATATTACGAATTGAAAAGCCCAGAGATGTAGAACTTCTCGCAGGTTATTACATTTTGTCAGACCGGTTGTTTGTACCAATTCCAGACGAACGGAACACGGTTGAATGGGCATTGATAGATGAGACCTTGAAGCGAGAGCGATTCACAAAGACAGCAATGCTGGATATGAATGAGCGTCCATTATCAGCAATCGGGGTAATGTTTAAAGAGTTTGGCGTACTTCTTGACATTGATTTAATGAAAAATGTGCTTGAAGTGCTTGCCAGCTTCAAACCCGCTTTTGTCAGGGCGTATGGTTTTGCCGACCCTAATGATTCAGCAGGCGATGTAGTCAAACTCGAAATGCTTGTAGAGCCTAAAGGTTCAATGCCGGTTGTTGTTGAGTACGCAATTCGACCTCTGAAAGCAGAGAAGAAGCTGGTCAAAGTAGATAATCAACCAATGTTGTTTGATATTAAAAACGTGTAACACATTTTTTTTTGTATGAAAGGGAATTTATGAAAAAGTTTTGCAATATTGTACTATCAGGCGTTTTCGTTGTTTCAACGATTATGCTTGCGGCTCTTTTCGGATGTTCGACAGTTCAGAACAGATTAACCCCAGCAGAGTTATCAAAACCGCTTACGAATTATGCGTACCCTGACGGGAATATCCCACCGCGCAAGGGTTGGTTTTATAACAGTAAATCCGATTTGATCGATGCGATGTTTAATGCGGACATTGAACACATCAAAAAACAGGCTGATCTTGAATATCAAATCACAAAAGATAAGTCGGTTTATAGTGAAGTAACCCAGCAGGCGGAGTTTGCCAAAAAGCAGGCTGATGCAGACCAGCAATCATTTTTCGGTCAAAACGGTTTGCTTGCAATGGGCTTGGGATTATTGAGCGGCAGTTCACTTTTCGGCATAGCGGTCAACTGGTATAAAAACCGGACGATGTATTCAGAAGATGAAGTCAAAGTAATTAAGAATGAAGTTGCGGCAAATACCACCACTGCAAATTATACCGAGCCGGAATTGCAGCTTGCTATCGAGAAGGCCAAAAACGATGCAATCAATTGGGCAAAATCGTTAATGTACAGCGAAGAGGAAGTTAAGGAATTCAAAAACCAAATCACCTTACTCTTGAATGACAAGGAAAAGTTAATTGCCCAGGTTGAGGCGCTTGTAGCAAAATTAGGATTAAATACCAAGGCGGATGTTTCAGCAGCAACTATTACACCCGCGCCGAATAAAACACTAAACAGTTAATGTTAGTGGTTCATGCACGCCTGCCGTTGCTTGTGGCGCGGCAGGCTTTTTTTAAAGATTATCGTTCAGGGAAGAAGATGATGACGACCATTAACGAGCTAACAAATAAGATTATTTGCGGGGACGCGATAGAAACAATGCAGACAATACCCGATAAGAGCATAGACCTTGTTGTAACCGACCCACCATACGACTTTATAAGCAAAAGCCCTGTTGGTGGAGGTTTTATGTTAAAGAACAATAAAAAACATCTTGAAACAATAAACAAATCTTTTGGAATGTCTTACAACCCAGAGGCTCTTTTGTCCCAACTGCAACGAGTCTGTAAAAAGTTTAATGCTTATATTTTCACCAATAAAACATTGCTTGCCAAATACATAGAATTTGCGAAAGTAAATAAATATAAATGGGAAATAATTGTCTGGTCAAAGCCAAATCCTGTACCAATAAATAACGGTCATTATTTGATAGATAAAGAATATGCCGTTTTCATAAAAGAATCTGGCGCGAAATTCAATTCTAAATGCGGTTTTGAAAAATATTTTACCGTATTTAGATATTCAATAGGAGTAAAACAAACGCAACATCCTGCCGAAAAGCCAATGAAACTTATACGCAATTTTATAGAAGTCAGCAGCGATAAGGATGATTTAATTTTAGACTGTTATTTAGGCAGTGGAACAACCGCAATAGCATCAGTGCAGTTGGATCGCAGGTATATTGGCATAGATAACAACAATCATTGGTGCGCAATAGCAACCAACAGAGTCAGCGAAGCAAAAACAACCGGCATTATTCAATGATAGAAACGCTGATACGTGGTTTGAACGTGATATAACCGTTAATACACAGACAAATAACACAGTAACAACGGATAATAAAAGGTACTCCAACCGGCAAAAAACGGATCGACCCCTTCGGGAACACTCACGCGGTTAGGTATTCTTTCTTTTTGATATTTTTTAGGATTATTTTTATGAGCGAAAATGAAATTAAAATGAGTAATGACAAGAAATTAAGATTGGAATGGGTCGAAGCTGGAACGCTTTCACCTAATCCAAAAAATTGGCGGCGGCATGACAGCGGACAAATGGAAGCAATTAAGTCAATGATTGACGATCCCGAAGTAGGTTGGGCCGGTGTTCTTCTTTACAACCAGCGGACAAAACGGCTTGTCGATGGACATGCGCGGCAGAAAGCAGTTGACCCCAAAACGATAGTGCCGGTCTTAATTGGCGATTGGAGCGAGGATGCGGAGGCAAAAATACTTCTTACACTCGACCCGATAGCATCAATGGCAAACGGTGATAAGGCTGCATATAGGGAATTGATGGAATCTATCACAGTTGACAGTTTGGAGCTGCGCGATTTGCTCGACAAAACCATAGCTGGCTTAAATGAAGAAATAGAAAAAAAAGAAGATGAAGCCGCCGCATCGGGTGAAGTTATGCCTGAAATGGAATTGCGCCCATTCGAGCATTATGACTACGTTGTTGTACTGGCAAAAAATACTCCTGATTGGGAAGCGCTCTGCGAACTCTTGCAGATCAAGAAAGTAAATTGTTCTCCACTTAAAGGTAAGGTCAAGATTGGCCTTGGGCGGGCTATTGATGCAGGCAGATTATTGAAACTTGTTACGGAGGCGAAAAACGATGGCAACGCTAATTGATTATGAGATTTTTATACCGTCGCGCAAACGTATCGAAAACGCCGTTGCAATTGGGGAGTTATTACCGACCGCTAAAATATTTGTCGATGAAAGGGAGTTTGAAGATTACGCTCAATATATTGACAAAGCGAAGATTATAACCCATCCGCCAACAAATGGTTTTGTTGCTGTCAGGCGGAGAATGATGGAGCAGAAAAAAACGTCTGCGGTTGTAATGATAGATGATGACTTTACAGGTGTTGTTTCGCTGGTAGGCAGAAGAACCAGAAAGATAACCGATGCTGGTGCAATCCTGCAATTAATCGAGAACGGTGTAAATATCGCTTGCGATTTAGGAATAGGCTTTTACTGCTGGAATCGAAACGCAAATCCGATGCAGTTTTTTGCTGCTGATCCGTTTGGGCTTGTTGGCCCTGCCTGCGGAGCGATGATTTATACCGGCAATGGTGAATGTAAACCGGATAGCCTGCTAAAAAATTATGAAGATGCGGATATGACATTGCAATCGTTGATTCAGCATCGAATTGTATTTTGTGACCGCAGGTATTATTTCGATTTTGGGCGGGTTTGGTGCGGAGCGGGTGGACTTCAAGGATTGCGAACGGAAGAATCTGAAAAACGTGACAGGGAAATAATCGCAAAGAAATGGGGCAGCTATGTTGTTTTCGGTTCAGGCGGCAAAGCTAAGACCGCTAAAAAAAATGTCCTTGGTTTGTCAATTCGGGTAGGTCGGAAAAGCGCGCTTGCCTCAACTCGATAAATAATTTTAAACAATTTTTTCGTTTGTGAATTTTTCGGCTAATAATGTGCTACAAAATGCTAAAGAAATTTATTTTTTGTTTTACTGCTAAGCCGTTTTGCAGAGAGTGTGTGTAGTTAAACAATAATTAATTACACGAAAGGATAAAAAAATGGAACTGACACTTAAAACAATCGAACACCTGACACAGCGAAACACTTACATTATTAACTTTGCAATGAATAAACCACAGCAGATGGCAGACGATTATTATGTAAACAAACTTAAAGCTGCCGGTTTTACTTCTGATGCGGTAGAAAACGGCATGGTTGCGGATATATCCTTCGAGTTTAAAGATACGCTTATAAACATAATAACACGTATTGAAAAGGCTGGTTTTTGGGATGAAGTTGAGTATATCGGACTGGACAACTGGTGTCATACTGTCGATTCGGAAAAAGTAAATTACGTTATATATAAAAATAAAAGTCACATAGAAAGGAAGGATTAAATATGTCAGTAAACGCATACAAGGTAATCATCATAAAGACAGCAGATCGTCCCACTTTTAATTGTTGGAGCGACTTCGATTTAATTCAGGAGTTTGCTGTAAACAGCCAGTCCATATCGGACAATGGCGGTTTTATCGAAATTGACATCAATGAGGTTAAAGAAGCGTTGCAGCTTCGGGAATTTGAACCAGAGGATAGGGATACGTTAAACCAAATCGTCATTGATGCTAATGGCGAAGAATATGTAACTTATAAATGTTATTAATGAAAGGAAGCAACAAATGGTTTACAACATGAACAGGGCTTTTGAAATGATTAGTGCTTTACAAAAATGTGTTCGCAGGGCAATGACAGAGGAGGCAGGTTACTGGTTTTTTAATCTCTGCGAAATGGGACAGTTTGGTTTTGCAATAAACCGGCTAAAAATAACAGCGCATGAAGATATCGGGGTTAATGATATTCAAGCAGTAATGTTTGCACTACGCAGTATTGACGATGCGAGGGAGTTGTATAAGGCCAAGAACGATGGCTGGCGAGTTCCCGCCTCAAACGCAATCATAGCACTATGCCAGGCGAATAAAGGCAGAGAGGCGGATAATTTTCAGGCGATATGTAGAGGCCGTGTAATTAAAAATCCTAATATAGAAGTCCCTGATTTCGCTTTCGATAAGCATACGATTAAGGGCAGGAAAATGGGGCGAGGTTTCAAACACTTTTTTGATGAAGCTGCGAAGTTAGTTCCCCAGCATCAGAACAAATGGGAAGCAGAAGCAAGGCAATACTATGAAAGCGGTTTATTGACAAATAATACAACCGAACCTAAACCAGAAAAATTATTTGAATAAAAAATATTTTTTTCATATCTGGACTTAAAAGTTTCTGGAATTGATCAACTTTTGGTGAATAACAAGCGGAAAATGTGTCTGTAAGTGGGTGCTAAAATATGATAAAAAAAACTTAAAATCGATAAAATTTGGCTTTACTATGCAGAATCGATTGCAGAGTGTGTGTTTAGTTAATTAATTATAAATAAAAACATACTCAAATATTTTTAATGGAAAGAATTTTATGGTATCGACAACATCAGAAAAAATTACAACGGAAAACCCAAGCACATTTATAACGGCAAAGTACAAATGGATGCGAAAATGCAGCAGTTGCGGCTGCGAGATCACGCTTGGCAATGATGTCTGGTATAAACAAGGCGCAGGTGTAAGGTGTGTAAATTGTGGCCCTCATACAGACAATGGAAATGGTTACAGCGAATTGATGGGCAAGTTTGCAACCGCTTTACAGGAACATCTTAACCTTAATCAGGGTATCGATGAAGAAGCCGTCAGACAGATAGTTGATAACCGAATTGCACAAGTATCGCCGAGGCCGATAGAAGTAACAGTCGGTGGTAAGGTACAAGTGACTATGACCGAGCGGGTTCACGTCCAATTTGACGAGTTAGTTGATGTCGTAAATTGCGGTGAAAAAAATATCATGTTAGTTGGCCCTGCCGGTTCTGGTAAAACTACACTCGCAAAAAAATTAGCAACAGCACTTGGCAAGGACTTTGGATTCATATCATTATCAGCCGGAGTTACAGAAACACATCTTTTTGGCAGGATTTTACCACAGGCCGATGGCTCTTGGCAGTATGTTCCTACGAAGTTTATCGAGATTTATGAAAACGGCGGAATATTTCTGCTTGATGAAGTTGATGCGGCAGATGCAAACGTTATGGTATCGATAAATGCAGCCTTGGCAAATGGTATGTTTGCAAATCCGGTCGATGGAAAGGTTCATCACAGGCATCCTGAAACAATCATCATAGCTGCTGCAAATACCTATGGAAACGGCGGCGATGCGCAGTATGTCGGCAGAAACGCCTTAGATGCGGCAACAAAAGACAGGTATGTATTATCTAAAATTCACGTCAATTACGATGTTTCAATGGAAGATGCGATTGCAAAGCAGATTATCGGCAAAGACAACTATGCCGAGGAATTGATTGTTTGGGTTGCTAATCTTAGGGAACGGATTGCAAACAATCGCATCAGGAAAGTCGCTTCAACTCGATTAGTCATAAGCGCAGCAAAGGCAATTGCCGCTGGCAAGTCTATGACCCAGATAAAAGAAAGATACTTTTTGGATTGGTCAACAGATGAAAAGAATCGGGTCGGAGCAAATGATTAAAAATTAGGTAGAAAAAAAATATGCTAAATTTGATAAAAAATATTATTTTTGGTTTTACTATGCAGAATCAATTGCAGAGTGTGTGCTTGTGATTAATAAATAAATCGAAAGGAATAAAAAATGACAAGCAGACAAATTAAAACGATATTTAGTTGCAATTGTCAATCATGCGGCAACCAAATTTCAAAAGGCGAAATGGTATGGTACAAAAAAGGATATGGTTGCCGCTGTCTTACTTGCGGAAAGCATAATGAATCAGCACAACGGTCAAAGCATTCAAGCAGACAGCCCAAACCAGCACCTGCGCCAAAGCCTTTTATTCCGGCAAATATTCCGCAATGGCCTGATACTGCTTTTGAGACGCAGCAGGAAAAAGAAAAATCTATTCCGTTTGAGCGTGATGCGAAGACCGCTGTAAAATGTTCGGATGGGGTGTATCGATATGAGTTTCAGTCAGTCACGGAATGCGTCCAAAGCGCACTTAATTATGAAACGGCTCAAAATGAATATAATAAAACTTGGCTGAATCAGGAACTGGACAGCAGTTTATCAGGTCTTAGTAAATGGGCGAATTACTACACGAAGGAAAGATTTTTAAATGATCTGCAAAATCCGCCAAGTCATATAGTTGATGCGGTGTCACAGATAAAAGAGCATATCACAGAAGAAATCGGCTTTGTAGCACAAACTCTTCGCCGGAAGGTAAGGCGCGGTTGCGAGTTTGGTGACGAGATTGACACTGATAAGTTTTTGGCAAGAAATCCGCTTCTTTGGGATAGAACGGTTCGGGAAATGGCGGATAAAAAAACCATTGTTATTGGCTGCAATCTTGCAATTTCGGGAAAAAGAAAACCAGAAGATTTGCTGTATCGCGGCGCTGCTGCCGTTGCGCTTGCAGAAGTGCTTGGCTCAAGAGGCTACAATGTGGGTATAACGTTATTTGAGTCACGTTATTATCCATCGGATAAAATGCCAATGTATGTAACAAGTGTAATTGTAAAGGAGCCTAATCACTCACTGGATATAACAAGCGTATCGTTTGCAATGGCGGAGATTGCGTTCTTTAGGATTTGTTTAGCGATTGGCGCGATGCGGTATGGAATCGGCAAAGTTGATAGTTGCCTTGGACATCCGAGATTGCTGCCGCAGACCGATGCAGCCCAAGTCGATTATTACATAGATAGCGATGTTTTCAGTAAAGAACAAGCGATTGAATGGGTTAAGAAATGTATGACAAAAACAGAAAGAGAGGTTCAGAATGTCTAATATAAAAGAAATCAAGCCAAGATTTTCACTTGGTCAAGTAGTAGCAACGCGCGGAGCAATTGATGCTTTCAATGAAGCTGGTGAAGAACCATTAAAATATCTGTGTCAATACGCAAGCGGCGATTGGGGTAAGACCAGCACAGAAGATAAAAAATTAAATGACCAAGCGATTGCGTTTGAAGGCAATCTCGATAAACAGGTAAGAGTCTTGTCGGTCTATGAATTAAGTAGCGGCGTTCGCATTTGGATTATAACAGAATGGGACAGGAGTTTGACAACTATCCTACTCCCATCGGAATACTAAGCATACAAGGCTTATTAAAACGAAAACAGTTGGAATAAAATCAAACGGGGGTAGTGGTCGATTTGGCTTTTATTCAATAAATTAATATATCATCTACACTCAAATATTATCTGTTATTTCTCACAAAGTTGCAGGATAATTATTAATTAATCGACGAAAAGTATTATAAAAAAGTTTACAAAACGGTACTATTGCGAATATAACTCTTTATAAATACAGAGGATAAAAAATATTTAAATTATGAATATTTTGCCTTGATTTAGTTCAGGGTTTGATTATGATAGTGAATGCAATAGTAAATATTTTGAGGTAACTATAATGAATAACAAAGAAATTGCACAAATCGTAGAGCCGTTTGAAGAGGGGTTCGCTGAAGTGTTTCATCTTGCGTGGGTCAATGTCCTTAGCACAGTTCCACATCTCGGTATTCCAACAAAGGTCGAGCGTGCAAACTGTATGCATCGAGCATTGCGAAATATAATGCGACCAATTTGTGAAAACTTCTCTCCTATACTTGAGTTTATTGAGGAGCCGGACGGCCAAGGCAAAGATTACATAATCATTGATTCTGGAGAGTCCGAACCTCTTGCCCTTTGTTGGGGAAGATATGGTAATGGAGTAATCAGACGAAGTTCTACTATCAGAAATCAGCATATTCAAGGCCAAGGTTATTTATTCCCTGTAGAAGATGGAGTGGGCATGCCTCAAGTCACTGCGACACTTGGATATGATGTTGCTGATGATTTTACGGAGTGCGGCAAACCTTGTTGGTGGATGCAACGTTTAGTATTACTGCGGGAACGCCAAATAGAATCAGAGTTTATCAAAGATATTTATTGTTACGAAAAGCCTGAAGCGAAAGAAATCGTTGTTGAAGATTACATTTCCCGAATTCGGAAAAAAGAATCAAGACAAATTGAAAAAATTACCGATATAATTCGGAAAAAGATTGCTTAAAGGCTACTATGAATTTTATAAACTATAACTTCGCGATGATAGCGCTTGCGCGCGAATTTCGTGGTTGGACACAAAAACAACTTTCAGATGCAATTGGGATTAGTCAAGCAACAATCAGCAAATATGAATTAGGAAGTGTACCTCCTACGTCGGAAGATATTGAATTGATTGCAAGAGTTCTTTCTTTCTCTACGGAACTTTTCAAGCAACCCGACCAAATTTTCGCGCTTGGAAGCAGTCTGATTTTTCATCGCAAACGCGTGAATATACCTATGCGAATACAAAAACGCGTTCAGGCCGAAGTAAATCTTCGGAATATGCAGATTTCCAGGCTCTTGCGCCCAATAGAGTTCGACCACAAATTCCACATGATTCCACCAGAAGCAGCAGGAGATAACCCAGAGAGAGTGGCAAGAGAAGTGCGACGGCTTTGGGGGATTTCTTCTGGCCCAATTGCTGATTTAACTCGCATCGTAGAAAATGCAGGAGGAATAATTGTTCATGTAGATTTTGGAACACATTTAATTGATGGCGCTCATCTTTGGATAACGGGCATGCCTCCTGTATTTTTCATGAATCAAGCAGTTTCTGGGGAAAGATACCGGTTCAGTTTGGCTCATGAAGTTGGACATGCGATTATGCACCATTCATCAGCATTAGATGATGTCGAAGAGGAGGCAACTTTGTTTGCAAGTGAGTTTCTTATGCCACGTTCAGAAATTCGCAGTGATCTTCATTCCTTAAGCTTAGAGAGTGCAGCCAGACTGAAGAAAGTATGGAAAGTGGCTATGCAAGCAATTATAATGCGTGCGAGTACCATGCGAGCTATAAGTGAATCAAAAAAGAAACGGCTTTTTGCAGCAATTGGCGCTAAGGGGTATAGGGTTAATGAGCCTTGGCCAATTCCATTAGAAAAACCAGAAACATATTCAAAACTTATAGATTTACACTTAAACAAGTTGGGGATTTCCCAAGACGAATTTTACCGTAGTGTTATGTTTACTTCAAAATATGGAGAGATAGAGTGCGTCCCACGTTTAAAACTTATGGAAAATGATTAATAATTGAACTCCACATTTTTCTGGTTTTTTAGCAATTTTAGAGCGTTGTTTCGTAAGTTGAACAGTGCATTCTACTTTTAAGGCACTCAAACAGCCAAGATACCAAAAGATTTATTTGTTAGTCCTGTTTTTCAAACTGATCCGATACCGATACCGAAACACAAAAGCAAAAATTCTAAATGATTTCCTTTTGTAAAAAATAGGATTTATGCTAAACTTAGTTAGCAAAAGCTAAAAGATATAACGGAAAGCATGTGATTAAAAAATGGCAAATGATAAGCTCGACACCATTGTTTTGCTGCTAACTCAAGGCATCACAGTTGAAAGGGCTGTTGATTATTGCGTCAAACGTTTTTCAGTCAATTTGGAAGAAGCTGAAAAACTTGTAGAGCAGGCTCGGCGCAAAATCACAGTGGCTGCCGAGTATGTAAAGGAAGAGCAGTTAGGAACTGCAATCACAAGACTTAACGATTTATATTCTAAAAGTATTAATGATAAAGACATCAAGACAGCGTTGCAGGCTCAACGTGAACTTAACCGTCTGATGGGATTATACAGCGATGCTCCGCAGGATGCGGATGCTGATGACGGCCAAGCGGCACGCAGGCTTGAACTGATTAGTAATTACATTTTGCCGCTTAAACTGACTGACGAGAAATTTCCTATCGAGGAACACGTAAGAGTTGCGGCAGACTACCTTAGACAAAACAAAATCGGCGGCATATTCCAAAAATAAAGCCCGTGCGCGGGCAAGAAGCGCTGCACTAACACTGGCAGGACAGGAGATAGCTCCTATTCCGCAGCCGGTGGATTTGTTGCGCAGGACAGCGGCAGATGAGGATTTTAAATTTTTCTGCGAAAATTATTTCCCCCAATTATTCAATCTGAAATGGTCTGATGATCATTTGCGAGTAATCGCAAAGATAGAGCGAGTTGTAAAATATCATGATACGTTTGCGGTTGCGATGCCCAGAGGTTCGGGAAAAACTTCTCTTTGCATGGCTGCTGTTATATGGGCAATACTATCGGGCAAGCATAAGTTTGTTTATCTGCTGGCATCAAATGATGCGAAAGCGGCAGAGTTTCTTGAAAACATCAAAAACCAGTTGCAGCATAATGATTATCTGCTTGCGGACTATCCAGAAACCATATACCCGATACGAAAGTTGGAGGGAGAAACACGGCGGGCAAACGGCCAAAGGTATTATGGAGTTCCTACGGAAATTAATTGGGGCGCTTCTGAAATTGTAATGCCTTCTATTGCCAATAGTCCAAGCGCTGGCGCTGTGATAAGGGTTTGCGGCTTGTGCGGTAATTTCAGAGGCGCAGTGCATGTCAGAAAAGATGGCAGGTCAGTAAGACCGAGTCTGGTAATTTGTGATGACCCGCAAACCGATGCTTCGGCAAAATCGGCGGTTCAAACAGCAGACAGACTTAGTATTATAAACGGCGCTGTAATTGGTTTGGCAGGCCCAGCACAAAGAACGGCGGTAATCATCCCATGTACAGTTATTCAACAGGGAGATTTAGCAGACCAGTTGCTTGACAGAAATAAATTTCCGGCATGGCGAGGTGAAAGAACAAAACTGGTTTATTCATTTCCGGCAAACTTAAAATTATGGCAGGACTATCAGCAGATAAGGGATGCAAGTTTAAGAAACGATGGTGATGGTTCGGAGGCAACGGAATTCTATAAGCTCAATCGGGTGGCTATGGATGAAGGCGCAATTATTGCCTGGCCTCAAAGATACTCACCAGATAAGGGCGAAATAAGCGCAATTCAAAGCGCAATGAATCTGCGGAATGACTATGGTGAGCAGACTTTCGCAAGCGAATATCAAAACGAACCGCT
>MHYA01000210.1:18075-46346 GCA_001825675.1 Planctomycetes bacterium GWF2_42_9
TTGGCGGACGCTTTAACGATAGAGCAGTTTGCAAATAAAGCAAACGGAAGGCCCATGTCAGAAGTACCGGTGCAGGCAACTAAATTAACGGCCTTTATAGATGTGCATGACCAGCTTTTATTTTATGCCGTTTGTGCTTGGGAGGATAATTTTACAGGTTTTGTAATCGAATATGGCACTTATCCAGAGCAATCAAGGGCGTACTTTACCTTACAAACAACGAAACGTGGCTTAGGGTTCGTTTACCCTAAGATGGGTGTCGATGGAGCAATACAAGAGGGATTATCGCATTTAGTAGCAAAACTTCTAAGCAGAGATTTTAAGCGCGGCAATGGTCTTATCAGGATTGACCGGCTTCTTGTTGATATGGGATATAAACCCGAAATAGTTGCTGCTGTAAAACATAAATTTGGCGGAGCGACAATGATGCTGTCTAAAGGTAAAGGTATCACGGCTGGCAGTATGCCGATTGCGATGTACAAAAGGAAGATTGGCTGGCAGTTAGGCCATCACTGGTATATTCCGAGCGTATCGCAAACAAGAGAATTTCCTCATGTTACGATGGATGTAAATTACTGGAAGTCATTCATACATAACGGCTTTAAATCAGCACTTGGGGATGTAAGCAGTTTGTCTATTTATGGTGAAAGACATATACACGATTTATTGGCAGATCACGTAGTTAATGCCGAAACATGGACATTAACTCATGGGCAAGGCAGAGATGTTAGAGAATGGAAGTTAAAGCCAAGTAAGCCTGATAACCACTGGTTTGACTGTATTATTGGCTGTGCTGTCGGCGCATCGATGCTCGGAGCTAAGGTTTTCGGGCAGGAAACAAGAATTAAGCCAAAACGGGAGCGCATTAGTTTGGCAGAATTGCAAAGAGCAAGGAGGCAGGCATGAGCGATGATAAACAGGTAAGTATCGGGCTTGAATGCAGAAACTGCGGATGCAGACATTTCTATGTTGATGGAACTCGCGCTGCAAAAAATCAAATCATCCGGTACAGGCTTTGCAGAAATTGCGGAAAGAGACATACAACAGTAGAGAGAATAGTATCAAGTGAACAAGATAAAGTTTCCATATATGGAAAGAAAAACAGCTAAAAGCTAAAGATTGCTACATAATGCTTGATGTTTAAAAAATGTTTATTTAAATGCCAAGTATATGGCAAATGAAATTGACATTTTGACAAACGCTCAAGCACCCGCAAAGGTTACAACCGATGCCGGTTCAGTAGAGCAGCATTCCATAGCTGACCAGATTATGGCTGACAAGTATGCAAAAAGCAGAGAGGCTGCCAAAGCAAAAGGTCTTGGATTTAAAACAGTAAAGTTAGCTGCATCGGGGGCGGTATAATGTTTGGCTGGTTCAAAAGAAAAAATCTTGCTGTCTCTGCTAATGCACGCAGTTTGAGAATTCCGATTGTGAGGGCAAAATATGATGCTGCGCAAACAACCGCCGACAATGCAAAGCATTGGAGTTTAGCCGATTCATTAAGCGCAGATGCTGGCGCAAATCCGCAGGTCAGGGCAATTATCAGAAAGCGAGCAAGGTATGAAGTAGCAAATAATTCATACGCAAAAGGCATTGTTTTGACGCTTGCAAATGATTGTATCGGCACTGGCCCGCGCCTTCAAATGCAAACTGATTTTGATTTAATCAATGATGCAATCGAAAAAAGGTTTAGTGAATGGGCTGATGAAATCGGCCTTGCGGAAAAACTTATCACTGCGCGAATGGGAAAAGTAACTGATGGCGAGTCAATTATCTTGCTGGTTCGCAATGATGCTCTTGAATCACCCGTAAAGTTGGATGTGCAGTTGGTAGAACCGGAGCAGATGACAACGCCTTGGGAAAAAATTCGGATTGCTCAAAACCAATTGATACAGGTTGATGGGATCGAGTTTGATGAATGGGGCAATCCCAAATGGTATTACATTCTTGATCAGCATCCTTATGGTACAAACATCGCAGCAGCGATTAGTTATAAAACATATAACCCTAAATCCGTTTGTCACTGGTTCAGGGCAGACAGGGCTGGACAGCATCGGGGCGTTTCTGAAATCGCGCCTGCTTTGCCTCTGTTTGCTAATTTGCGAAGATATGCGCTTGCGGTAGTTGCGGCGGCAGAAACAGCGGCAGATTATGCGGCGGTGATTTATACAGATATGCCCGCAGGCGGTGAAGCCGCAGAATGCAATCCGATGGAAGCTGTTGAACTTGAAAAGCGAAGCGCAACAGTTTTGCCGGATGGCTGGAAACTTGGCCAAGTTGATGCAATGCAGCCGACAACTACATACTCTGATTATGTGCAGGCTGTTTTAAATGAGATTGCGCGATGTCTGAATATGCCGTTTAACGTAGCCGCCTGTAATTCATCTAAATACAATTACGCAAGCGGCAGGCTTGACCATCAAACATATTATAAATCCAACCGAGTCGAGCAGAAAAGCTGCGAACGTGTAAATCTCAATCCTATTTTCAGGGCATGGCTCGATAGGGCTATACTTATAAGCGATTATTTGCCAATTCAGGCAAGGGCATTGAAGTCATATCCTCACCAGTGGTTTTGGGATGGCCGTGAACATGTTGACCCTTCAAAAGAATCTGCTGCGCAGGCGCAAAGACTTGAAAGTAATACCACTACGCTTGCGGAGGAATATGCAAAAGTAGGCAAGGACTGGCAGAAAGAATTGTTGCAGCGAGCAAAAGAAAAAGCGTTTATGAAAAAAATCGGCCTAACTGAAAAAGAAGCAGCGCCGGTTTCAAATACAAATAAAAATCAAAAGGAACAAGAAGATGCCGAGCAAAAGCAAGCAGCTTAATCTTGTATGGAGCGATAATTTCGTTCTTGACATAACAGCGGTGAAGGCTGGCGATGATTCGCAGAAAAATCGGCGTTTCACTATGTCTGCTTATAGCGGTGGATTGATGCGGGTCAGTGGTTGGAGTTCACCTGTATGCGTTGACCTTAAAGGAATGACAATCACCCAGCAGAGTAAGCCGATATTTTTCGGACACGAGCAAAGCCTTGATAGTCTTATCGGTCAAACCGACAAAATCACAATCAAGTCCGGCGCATTATCCGCAGAGGGTGATGTTATTGGTGTGTCAGAAAAATGCAGACAAGTTATAGCTTTGCATGATGCAGGGTATAAATGGCAGGCAAGTATCGGCGCAAGAGCGGAGGAAATCGAAGTTCTTGCAGAAAATGAAAAAGCCAAAGTTAATGGTCAGGAAATTCAAGGGCCTGCCTGTATTGTCCGCAGGTCAGTTCTTGGAGAAATAAGTTTTGTAATGCTTGGCGCAGATGAGAGTACATCTGCGAGCATAACAGCGCAAGCCGAAATAGATAATCTTTTAATAGACAAGGAGGCAAATATGCCCGAAGTAGAAAACAAAGTGGAGGCCAAAACCTCACAGCCCACGCCGGATACGGCTGAAATCACGGCAAGATATGCGGCTGAACACAAAAGAATCAGCGAAATCGAAAGTATTGAAGGTATCAGCCATGAAATAGCGGCAAAAGCCATTGCGGAAAAATGGACAGTTGATGCAACGAAGCTGGCTGTTATTCAGGCTAACACCCCGAAAGCACCGGCGGTAAAGACAGAACAGCGTCTTAACGCTTCTGTGATTGAAGTTGCCGCCTTGTTAAGCGCCAAGGCCGATGAGAAAATGATACTCAAAGCATACGGCGAGCAGACAACAAACGAAGCCGGTAAGTATCATAAAATCGGCATTATTGATTTGTTCAGGCTTGCCGCAAAGTCAGAAGGTATTGAATTACCGCTTATGATGTCAGATAAAAATACTTTTATCAGGGCTGCATTTTCAACAGTTTCATTGCCGAATATTCTTAGCAACATAGCAAATAAACTTTTGCTTGATGCGTATCTTAATCAGGAAAATTCATGGCGTAAAATCGTAAAGATTGCAAGCGTTAATGATTTTAAAACTCATTCACGTTTCCGCTTAACAGATAATCTTACATTTGTAAAGGTTGGCGCAGATGGTGAATTGAAACATGGCAAACTCAGCGAGCAGGTTTACACCCAGAAAGCAGATACATCGGGCATTATGTTCAGCCTCAATCGTCAGACAATCATTAATGACGATTTGGATGCTTTTGCTGATATTCCGAAAATGCTCGGTATCGGCGCAGCAGATGCAATTTCCGATGCGATTTGGGGCTTGATTCTCTCAAATCCAAATGCGATGTATTCGCTTGCACCGGCAGGATATAAAGCGAATTATGCAGAAGGTGCAGATACAGCTTTGTCTATTGCCGGTTTGACTGCCGCTGATTTAATGTTCCGCAATCAGCAGAAACCAAACGGCAAACCCCTTGGCATTGCTCCAAAATATTTAGTTGTTCCAAATGCCTTGACTGTTACAGCGAAATTGCTGATGACCAGTTTGAAGGTCAATGAATCTTCAAATGTACCTAATCCAGAGGACAATCCCTGGGCTGGCGCGTTCGAGGTTGTTACAAGTTCGTGGCTTGGCAATAGCACAATTGCCGGAAACAGCGCAAAGGCTTGGTATTTATTTGCAGACCCAAACAGGCTTGCATCGTTTGAGATTGCCTTCCTTAACGGAAATGAAAATCCAACAATCGAGTCAGCGGATGCCGATTTTAATACGCTCGGTATTCAGTTTAGAGGCTACATAGATTTTGGTGTTGCCCCGCAAGACCCGCGAGCAAGCGTGAAAATGAAAGGCGAAGCGTAATAGCCTTGATTGTTTATTGCCTCATGAAAAAACGTGAGGCCAATTTAAAACCTAAAAATCCTAATTATTCGGGAGATATAAAGTGAGTTATTCAATAGATTTTTATCAGGATGGTAAATCCATCGATTATACACCGGCTGTCGATGTTGCGGGCGGCCAGTTAGTTGTTCTTAACGGCATAATCGGTATTGCAAAATCTGACATAGCGGCAAATGTATTAGGCGCACTTGCCATTGAAGGTGTCTTTGCAGTTCCAAAGAAAAATGAAGCCTTTGTTGCCGGTTTGCCTGTCTGGTTCGATGCAGATGGCGATCCGCAAGGCGGTGTCGCTGGCAGTGGCGCAGCTACGCAGCTTGGCGGTGATGCACAGGCGGCAGAAGATATCTTGCTTGGTACAGCAGTTGCCGATGCCGGTGCAGCAAATACGCATGTTTATGTTTCAATTAACAAAATTGACCCTCGCATTGCATCTTTTGCAAGAATCAAGAAAGCGGCAAGCGCAAATGCAGCGGTTACAGAATCCAGCGTTTGTTATGAATGCACAGCGGATAACATTGTTATCACACTTCCTGCAACGGCTGCCGGTCTTGAGTTTACAGTTATGAACATGGCGGCTGACGGTGATGCACTTATCGAAGTGGATTTTCAGGCGGCAGATAAGAACCTTGGCGGCCTTGGCATTGCTGCTGGCGCGGATGGCAAGAAATTGTCCAATACTAAAGCAACTGCCAAGAAAGGCGATTTTTTAACCTTTGTTGCCGATGGCACAGATGGCTATCGCATTAAAGATATGCGTGGTATATGGGCGCAAGAAGCAGCGTAATTCGTTTCCATTTTTTATTCCTTTCTGTTGATGGGTATTATGCCGGTTAGGTTCAAATCTTAACCGGCTAATACTCAAAATTAAAGTGAAGGTAAGATGACTAATCTGATGAAAAAAGGTGTTGAGTTAATTGCAAAGACATTGAAAGAATATGCCTCGGACGAAATTACATACGTCAGGGGCGAAAGCAGTGTTAAGCTGCTGGCAATTTTCAGCAAAACTCCTGTAACAATTGAATCCGATTTAGGGGTTCAAATATCAGCCGAAATTACAGATTTTCTTTTATTTGCCGAAGATTTGATTTTGGATGGTTCGCTTACAACTCCACAGCACGGAGATAAAGTAATAACTGACAGAGCAGTCTATGAGGTAAATCACCTTGGAAGCGAATCGTGTTGGCGATACAGCGATCCTTACGGAAAACATATAAGACTGCACTGCAAAGAAATAGCAGCAGGGATTTAATCCTATGACAATTGGCAGAAAAATATTAATGTCCGGCATTCCTTTTTTGGCGCTTGCAGAGGCAAGTAATACAGCGACAGACGAAGTAGTTACTATCGCAGATCAGTTTATGAAGTATGGCGAGTTAGGACTATGCTTTGCTCTTGTCGCTTATCTGATGTACAGCAATTGGTCGCTCGTACAATCATTAAATCGGCTGTTAAAAGAAAAGGCGGAAAGTGAAGAAAGACTGGTTAAAGCATTACAGACATTTTGTGAAGTATGCCGTGAAAGGCCGTGTTTAGCGCAGGCCGGAGCATTTAAGTCAGATAATCCAAACGGCATTGTAAATACACATACTGCCGGAGGCGAATAATGGCAAATTCCACTGCGTTAAACATTGCTGATGCGGTAGTCGAAACACTCAAAACTATTACATACAATGATAGTGCATTGCCAGCGGTTCGCTCTTTATTTCCGTTTTATGAATTGAAAGAATTAAAAACCTTAAAAATAAGTGTCGTGCCTCGCGCGGTTGCGTGTGCAAATTTTGACAGGTCTGCAAGCGAATTTAATTATGAGATTGATATTGCAGTGCAAAAAGCAGTTGCATCGACGAATGATGTAGAGCTTGAACAGCTTATGAATTTAGTTTTGACAATAGCAAAAACTTTCAGGCGAAAAGTTTATGCAAATCTTGGCGGCGCATCATGTTTTAAGCAAGATGTTGAGCTTATCAGTGCCGAACACATACAGCCGCCCCCAGTTTTTACAAGCGTTATTACATTACATTTTAAAGTGATTGAATAATTAATTTAGGAGTTTCTTATGGCTGTTTGGTATGCACATAGCTCGAATGTAGATATAAATGCGGCGAATTTATGGCACACGCACCCGACAAACAACACGCCGGTTAATTTTGCAACGTGCGATAACACTGTTGTTTTAAGTGCAAATGGAAAAAATCAAATACGGATAAATGTAGATGTTACATGCCTTAGACTTTCCACAGTGGTAGAAAGCGGCGGCGCAATTGGTGGCAGTTTTTACTATACAGGCACAGACACGGCAGGCAATCCAGTAGGTGCGATTAATGTAACTGGCGATGTTAAAGCTGCTACATACTGCATAGTTGTGCTTGGTGAAACTCTACTCACAATAATAGGTAAAATAACAAGCACTTCAAATCAAGGCGCACTTTTCCTGATGGGGGATAATGCAAAGGCAAGGGTGGTTGGTGATGTTGAGTCTGCCAGTTCAACAGAAACAATTTCGCAGGTTGGAAACAATTCCGAATTGACGATTGATGGCAATGTAACCGGTTCAACAAACGCAGATGCTTACGGTGTTTGGGTAACAGGTTCAAATGCTGCGCTGATAATAAACGGCAATGTAACAGGTGGACTTGATGGTACTGCTTTGTCTGTTGATGGGCAATATAACAATGTAACAATCAATGGGAATGTGACCGGAGGAACTTATGGTCTTGGGATGGGACTAAGTTGCCTCGATGGGCATGTTCGCATAAACGGTAATATATATGCCTCACATGATGCGACAGGAATGCAAATAAATGTTGAAGCAGCTAATATAACTTTAGACGCAGATGAAGTGCATGGCGGTGGAGGTGTAGATATACATGGTATTTATAATTCGGCGGCACAAGGGAAAATCACAATTAAAAAAGCCGTAGGTGGCAGCGGTGAAAATTCGTGCGGAATTTATTCAGAGACAACAGAAACGTTTAATGTGGTTATAACAGAAGCTGTAATCGGAGGCACAAACCGAAATTCTTATGGTTTCTATTCAAGGATGGGTAATGGCGGCGCAATTATTAAGGGAAATATAATTGACTCCCTAATGTGCAGCGCGATAGCGGGCAAAATTAGAGTAGATGTCGGAAGTGCCAATTATTATCAAGCGTATGATGTAAATGATAAGCCCAAAAAATATGGACTTAACGCGGCATCACCATTCAGAAGAAGCAGATTTGTTTAAAAAATAAAGAAAGGTATTTTATGGAAACAAAACAAATATCGGGCTGGCAACTAATAAGGTCAGCAAGACAGGCCGACACAGCATTGAACGCTGATACGTATGATAGCAAACCGGATTATGCAAAAAATATTTGCATGGAGGGTATCAATTCTCTTGACTTGATGCTTGCGGCAATCGGCGACGAAAATGGGACAGTTGAAGTAAGACTTTTTGGCGGCAGAAATAAAGATGCTGGCCCAGCGCAGTTAATTGCAACAATCACTTTTACGCTCGGAGCAATGGTAGTAAATCAAGACCCCCAAAACGGTTTGCCTACGGATTTGCAATTTTTTGCAGACACAGCGGCTATAACATCATATTGGCCGGTTGATATTAAAGCACCAAACAGCGGCAATAATTTAATTTGCGTTATCAGCTTTGATGCTCTTGATCTTGCATGGATTGCAGCAGAAATCGGGACAATGACAAATGTAACAAGAGCGGATGTCTTTATGGGTTATTTCAGATAATGGCAGGACTCGCTTTTGACAAAACGTTTGTACAGTTCAAAGAGTATTTCGCTGATAGACAGGCTGTTATCAGTGCGGTCAATAAAGCGATTTTAAAAAAGCTAAATTGGATTGGTGGATATGTAAAAACGGCGGCAAAACATTCCATCAAAAAAGCAGGCAGTTATAACGCAGTAAGCGTTGCAGGTAAGCCGCCTCTTAGTCATGTAGGTTTGCTTAAACAGCATATCTACTCGGCGATAGAACCCCAAAACGATACGGTAGTTGTTGGGCCTGCAAAGCTGAATGCCAAAGGCACAGATGTTCCATCGAATTTGGAATTTGGCGGCACGGCAGTGATGTTTACTCGGCGAGGCCGAAGGAAAGTAAAGATTAAGCCAAGACCTTACATGCGTCCAGCGTTGGAGCGAAGTCAAGGTAAGATAGCCCAGATATGGGCAAATAGTGTTAAGAAATAAACTTTAATAAGGAGTGGATTATATGGCAGCGGCAGATTTTGTATTAGGCATCAATGCTAAGTTGTATCACGGCGCGGATGATGCGGCATTGGCAGAATTGACGGAAGCATCAAACGTCAAAGATTTAACAGTATCAGTTTCGGCAGGCGAAGCGGATATAAGCACGCGCGCAAATCAAGGTTGGCGAGCAACAGTGGCGACACTGCGAGAATGTGAATTGTCTTGGACAATGAACTGGAAGGAAGGCGATGCGTTTTTCACGGCAGTTAAAACGGCAATGCTTGGAAGCACAACTATATGTCTTGCTGCATTGACCGGCGCGAAAGATGCTGATTATAGTTCTGGCCCGCATGGAAACTTTGCAATCACAAAGTTTGACCGCAAAGAAGGTCTTGAAGAAGCAATCACTGTTGATGTAACTGCCAAGCTCGCAAAATACATAGCATGGGTTGATATTCAACCTGCATAAGTGAAACCGTAAATAACAATGGTGAAGAAAAATTTATTAGTGAGGTAAAAAACGGTGAAAACGTTTAGTGATAGTGCAAGTAGGCAATGGACAATACAGTTGACCATAGACAGCGCAAAGCGAGTGCGCGATTTAATGGGCGTTAATCTGCTCGAACCGGAGGCGGGAGAACCGCCTCTTATCACAAGGCTTGGTACAGACGAAATCTTATTGTGTGATGTACTCTATTGCCTGATAAAACCGCAGGCAGATGCGCTAAACATTTCAAGCGAACAATTTGGTCAGGCTCTGGGCGGTGAAGTGATACTGGCCGCCCAGAATGCTTTCTATGACGAACTTGTTGATTTTTTCCAGAAGCGGGGTCGGACAGACCGAGCCAGAGCAGTAGCGACTCAACAGAAGATGATAAATCTGGCGGTAGCTCACTCCGAAAAAAGGATAAGCAGTCTGGACATCGACAAGAAGATTCAGGAAATCTTTGGCGAACAATCTACAATATAGCAGGTTGTCTTGGTGTTGACCCCGCGCCACTGACACTGCGAGAACTTTGGTGGATGTCTGAAGCAATCGAAATTAAAGACAGGTTTGCATGGAATAGAACTGCTTCTTTAATGGCATTGCTTGCGAATATCAATCGTGATCCCAAGCGTGCAAAAACGTATGTAGCAGCCGACTTTAATCCGTACTTGGCAACCGTCAAGAAGAAAAGACCAAATGTTATCGAAGTCAATGATGCACAGTCCAAAGCGTTGTTTAAGGCAGTATTCACTGGTCAGAAACCAGTACCAGTTATATAAATAAAGGTTGATTTATGGCAGGCAAATCAGGTGCAATCAAGGCGGGAGCGGCTTATGTAGAAATCTTTGCAGATAAAAGCCCTTTAATGCGAGGGTTGAAATCCGCCGAAGCAAGTGTACGAAAATGGGGACAATCAATTTCATCGTTTGGTAAGCAAATGATGGGAATGGGAACTGCGATTGTTGCTCCACTTGTCAGTGCTGCAAAATATCTTTCAACTTACGGCGACAATATCGCAAAAGCGTCAAAAAGGACAGGCATAGGCGTAGAATCACTAAGCGCGCTTGGTTTTGCCGCAGAACAATCGGGAAGCAATCTCGAAGGCGTTGAAAAAGGTGTCAGGAAAATGCAGCAAAGCATACTTGACGCTAATATGGGGCTGAAAGCAACAACGGAAATATTTGGGATGCTCGGTTTAAGCGCAGACTCTTTTAAAGGTTTGAAGCCGGAGGAGCAGTTCAAACTTATCGCCGACAAACTAAGCCAAATTCAAGACCCTTCAACACGCGCTGCAATAGCAATGAAAATTTTCGGGCGGGCTGGTACTCAATTACTGCCAATGATGGAAAAAGGCGCAGCGGGAATAAACGAATTGATGGAAGAAGCGAAGCGTCTTGGGTTGGTCATGTCAAGTGAAGATGCCTTGGCAGCAGAGGAACTTAATGATGCTCTTAATCGTATGTGGCGAACTATCAAGATGTCATTTGCGAATATAGGTGCTGCTGTTGCTCCTATAATCACGGATTTGTCAAATAAAATTGCTGTACTCTCTGGCAAAATATCCAACTGGATTAAAGAAAACCGAGGCTTGTTTCGCTTGGCTTTGATGGTTGGAGCGGGTCTTATAGCTACCGGCGGCGCATTTGTAGTTTTAGGGAACGCAATGATGTATGCAAGTAAAGTATTTGCAATCATACGAGGTGGATTTGCGCTTTTAAAAAACAGCTTGATGTTTCTGATGTCGCCGATTGGAATTGTTATAGCTGCTGTAACAGCCTTAACCGCAATCTTTTTATATTTTACAGGGTACGGCTCTAAGCTGATAGATTGGCTTGGCAGTCGCTTTGCTTCGCTCAAGGACGATGTAACAAATGCAGTTGGAGGTATATCGGCTGCACTGGCAAAAGGCGACTTCGCACTTGCCGCTCGCATAGGCTGGTTGCTTGTAAAAATGGAATGGCTCAAAGCTAAGATGTACCTTCTTCAAATATGGTACAGTGTCAAGCTCGCTGTCATGGAGGTATGGTATGGCTTAATTTACGGCTTGACAGTTGCGTGGGAGGCGTGCGTATTTGGCATTGCTGTCGCATGGACAGAATCGGTCGCACTTATCCAAAAGATTTGGGTCAGGGCAGGCTCTTTATTAAAGGGTGCATGGATTACAGTTGTGCAGTTCTTTAAAAATGTCTGGATAGGCTTTAAGGAGTGGTGGGGAAATACAATAGATTGGGTTGCTAAAAAATTATTCAATGTTTACATCTGGTGGAAAAAACTCACTGATGCAAACTTTGATGAAGCAGCCGCGCGTAAGCAAGCTGATGAAACCTTCGCACAGGACAAGAAGGAAAGGGAATCAAACGCAGATGCAGGCAGGCTTGCCGCCGACAAACAAGCGGATGATGAACGATTAAAGCTCGAACAAGATACGCAAAACAGTCTCAAAGAAATTGAAGATAAACGCGCAAAGCGGAGGGAAAATGCAAGCCGCAGGTTTGACACCGGAATGGATATGGCCGGTCAGTATTTTGATGATGGCATTGGGAAAACAATGCAAGGTGCTGAAGATGGACTTCAGGGAGCAGCAGATGAATTGGCAGCGACCAAAAATCAGTTTAGGCAATCCATCGAAAAAGCAAAAAAAACAGCCGAGACAAAACAACCGGCTCTTGTTGCACCAAAGGCGGATCTACAGGCGAATACCGGATTGGCGAAGGCAACGACAATTGGCACTTTCAGCGCGTTTGGCCTTGGTCAGCTTGGGGCAGGCGGCGGTGTAATGCAAAAGATAGCTGATGCTTCTGCTCGCACTGCAAATGCGACTGAAGAAATAGCCGACAACATGGGCGATGGCGGCATGGAGTTTGGAGAATAATAATTATGGCAGCGACTTTCACTGTATCAGAACGATGGGCAGGGCGCAAAAGGTCAGGCGGCAATAGTAGAACAGCAACAATCGAATATATTGTAGAGCAGGATTATGACGAGCAATTTCCAAACGCAACAAGTGATGAAAAAGAGGCTATTACTGCGTTGCTTGATTCAGCCCCCGACCAGTGGCCGATAAACGATAGTCCCTTGGATAATCTTCCGAGGGCTTGCTATGATGTTGAACAAATTTCAGATAGGCTTTGGCTCGGCACTGTAAACTATAATCATAACGAAAAAGTAGAAGATAAATTTGAATATAGTTTTGAGATGGGTGGAGGTACACAAAAAATCACACAAACAATCTCACCTATGCAAGTCACGAAGTACGGAGCAAACGCGCCAGATTTTCAAGGCGCAATCAATGTTGATGATAATTCCGTAAATGGTGTTGATATTATTGTCCCTGTATTTAATTTTACCGAGACAAGAATTGTGAAAAGCCTGAATATTGATAATGCTTTCAAACTATCCTTATTTAATTTGGTTGGGAAAGTCAATGCGAGCGGTTGGCATGGCTTTGCCGCAGGCGAAGTATTGCAGGCAGGAGTGTCAGGTGCAAAGAGCGGTCGATTTGGTGATTGGGAAATCACTTATAAATTTGCAGCAAGCCCTAATAAAACAAATATCACAATTGGAACTATCGCAGGTATAAATAAAAAAGGATGGGAATATCTGTGGGTACGATACGAAAAAAGCACTGACCAAAACTGCTTAATTCAAATTCCAAGAGCGGTATATGTCCATCAGCTTTATGAGTCAGGAGATTTTTCTTTATTAGGCTTAGGTGACTAAATGGGAAACGTATTTAAAAAAGTACGTGACGGAGACAAGTTAAGAATCCCTGCAAGCACGTACAATGCGATGATTGACGCTGCACAAGATTATGCAAACAGGAAAAGCAGTGTAAACACAAACACACCGCAGGCATTGTCTGCAAACATAGTATTTATAAAAAATACAACAGGCGCATTGGTTGACAGATTTGGAATCCTTGGCATATCTAATACGGAATTAGATGTAAACAGTAATAGTTTCAAAGAAAGCGTTTGCTTTACAGGCGTATCACCTTCAACAGCAAGTCACAGCGGTGGCAGATTCGTTGTAACATGCGAGCCGATTGCAGCCGGTGCAATAGGTAGAGCGTATGCGGCTGGATTTGTTGTTGTTAAAATAAATGTAATAGACGAAGCCCACACTTGCGCCGACATCGAAACAGATGATAAAGCCAAGCTGAAAAGCGCAGAATCAGGCGCAGCGGTGATTTTATGGAAAGAATCAGGCACAGGCGATAAATGGGGCATAATCAGATTTGGTGGTGGGAGCGCAGGAGGTGGCGACAACACTCTATGGGTAATTCTTTCAAAAGTACCGGATGAACCCAATGTTGATGCGGGTGAGCTTACAGTTGAATATGCTGGCAATAACACTTATGAAGGTAGAATTTACGGAAAAACATATAAACCTTGGAATCCTACGGATGAGCCATATTTAAAAGGCGAGATAATATACTACGAGCCTAACAATACAACGTATAAAGTCACAGCAGAACCAGCCGTGACAAATATGGAATTAAGTCCACCAGAGAACACGGCAGAATATTTAGAGTTTCCAGAAATTTTGATTGAGCATGTCGAACAAAATGAAAGTATCCTGCTTAAAGAAACATTTCCAATATTTCAGGTTGGCGATATTGTTCGAGTTGTAAGCCGCGCAGTTGAAGGAGAAGTAAAATATTTTCTTGCACATACTTTAAGCAATAGAGGTGAAACAGAAACTACCAATATCATGTCAATTACAGACGCATCAGGGAAAAGTGTCGTCAAGGTGGTTTATTAAATGAACAATCAAATCATAAATGAAATTGCAGATTGGAAGCTGATTCGCAAGGCAGTCACGGAGGGAGTCAGAATAAGTATTGACCTTTGGAAAGCATATCGAGATTTGCGGCTGAAAGTAATGCTGCGTTCATTTGCCTGGGCAGGTCAATTCGATTCATCTTTTTATCAGTGGCATGAAAACATAATAAATTGGCAATATCCATCGCAAGGCACAAGATTGGTTCACGGTCATGGAATGCTTGAAGTTGCTTTATTCGATACATCTTATGGTGCAAACCGCTGGTTTCGTTGGAAAAACAAGGAAGATATTTACCAGCATGTAGTTTATACAAATTCAATTCCGGTTTTATGGTCAGCAGGACATTATGAACAAGGAACAATAAAATTTTGTGAAGGCAGTTTATGGAGAGTAAGAGCGGCAAACGGTTCGAGTGAATGTCCAGTTACTGTTATTAAGACAGAGCCAAGCGTACAATATGAATTTAGTGATGAATGGGCATTGTTTTATGCAGGCCCGCCGAACTGTTATTATAATAACTCAACGGAAAGGTATGAAACAAAGATACGACCTGATATTTGGAAGAAAATATTTTCAGGCGGCTACAAAGAAGGCGATTGCATAGCTTGGAATGCAGACACACGAAACGGAGCAACGAGCAATCCGGTATCATGGCGAGCAAAGCGGGATATTATATTTCATACAGTAGCTCCCCATAAATGGTATGGTGAAACGTGGCAGGCATACGCATATCCAAAAGACAAAGTTGTTTTGGCTTCTGATGGAATCAGGGTGTATCAAGCCAAAAATAAAATTGAAAGCATAGAAACGCCTCCCGAAAACAATCCCGATGAATGGCTTGCACGAGAGGATTTGGCCTGTGAATGGGAACTTACAACAGGCTATGCAACTTATAACGATAAATGGCAGCTTGTTCCTGATTGGGGCAATTACGAATGTGATTGGAATGTAAATTCCCCCGCACTTGCTATTTTTAATGATATTGTTGTCGAAGATGGAGATGAGATTAGAGATTATCGCGCATGTCACCCATCTTTATATTTTCCGAGGCAGGTTGACCCCGCTGCAATTCACGAAGAAATTATTTATGCGTACAATGAAGCAGAACACATAAACACATCATTGCAAAGGGGTAAACGCTACAAAAAGGCTAATAGCTTCAAAGTACCTTTAGATCACACTTATTTGACAAAGCCTGAAAATCTTGGCCCGATGTTTTCAATCCGCGCACGCATGGGATATTGGCAAAAGGAAACGTTTCCTTATCAAATATTTGTAGAGAGGCGAGATGCGCTTGGCATATTAAATGGCTTTTTGGATGGGTTCAATAAATATAAATCTTTTGATGGAAACCAATATATAAACTATGGCAATCTAATTGAAAGAAATTCGCCGGTAGGTAATTGGAGTGCAAATGCTAAAGTTGATGGTTCGCTGCAAAGCAGTGTTGAAATCATTATGAATGACAATGCGTTGAGATTGCCTGCAAATGGAACATATACACAAAATTGGATGCGATTAAATTATTCAAATCCACCAGCAGAGCCTTCAGTTGGTAGTATTTATTATGTAGGAACTTATCCAAACGGAAGTTTGCAACGCAAAACTGAAACAGATTGGGAAGGGGTAAGCGTACATGAGTTATCAAGTTGGCCTGACTATCCTATCGTAAATGATGAATGTTGGGGGACAGCAGAATCAGGTTTACGCACGTACTTGGTGCATAAGCATCAGAAATACGATTGGGCTTATAACATGGACACAGCCACAAGATATTATCCGTTTGGCTTAGTTCATACGTTATATGAACAATGTATAGACCCTTATGACCCTAACAATCCTCCGTCAGAATCAGCCTTGATGGCGCAATGGAATTTAAATCACGATGGAGATTATTTTGAAACGTTCAAATTTAGTTGCGGCAGAGTAAGGCCATTTATGAGAGCGCAGGAAAGAGGCTTGCCTACTCATTATAAAGATAGTTGGAATCCTTCTTTTACTCCTTACGGCTACCCACCGAGCATATATGATATGGGTTGTAAATGGTTTGCGCCTCGCACAAATGACAGGCCAAGACTTGACGAGTTTGACGATAAATTTGTATCAATTACTCCATGTGATAGCGGTTTGCCTTGGCTCGAAAACATGCCTTATAAAAAATGGACTGTTCGAGTGGATGCGGGGAAATCATATTTTACAAAGACTGATATTTCAGGTTCGGTTGTATCGCCAGCGAATGACCCTACAAATTGGCAAAGATGTAAAATGTATGCGTTTTCTATCAATGGGGAAAACAGATACAGCAACACAGACAACAACCTAAATATAAAAGTAGGCTGGATGCTGCATTTGTTTAATATGAGCGGTTCAAGTTATCCTGAAATCGTGAGCAACGACCCAGAACAAATAAAGTGCGTTCACGTTCTTGATATTCGATACGATGCAGAAAACAATAAAACTCTTGTAACTGTCAGTGATACAATAAATATCGGGACTCAAGAAAGCTCGTATTTCACAAAGGCCGGTTGGAGCAAAGAAATTTGCGAGCGGCACGATGCGAGTGCTGCGGACTATACCATATCAGATAATGGAGAAATCAATTTTACTTTGCGGTATGAAGTTAAGCTGGAAGCGTTGCTGGATTTATATGATTTACTGGAATTTGCCATTTACCATCAAGCAAACCCAAATTTGCAAATAATAAATGGTGAATTTCATAATCTGACATCAAAACAAGAAGGCACTTTAAATATGGGCGGTGTCATATCGGAGCAAATCTCTTTACTGCGAGCAGCTATGGCGAAAAATCCGCTTGAATGGCCGTCAGGCGGCTATGCAAATCCTTCGGTTGGTGGAACTGATACTCAAGCTGAAGATACAACGCCTGGGTTTGAATTAAAGGAAGTTTGGTCAAACAGGTCAGGATTAGCAACCGCAATGCGATGTCTTGCATGGAATCCTCCGCTAAATGGACTCCCATCAAGCATAAATGTAAAATTGGGTATTCAAGATGTGGTTGATGAATATGACATGCTCACTTCGCAAAATGCCGGTGGCTTATCTACAAGATTTGTACAAAGTGAAGCAGAAGTGAAATGGCGATACACATACATAAATCTAGGGGTAGGCAATGAGAGTTTTTATAAATTAATCCCCACTGTGTTTGATTATAAAACAGTAATTTCATGGGCAGAGTTTAGGTCAAATGGCTGGTTTATGGATTGGTTTGGCGGTGCGCCGTTAGGGGCATTATCGTTTGATGTCACTGATGTATGGGTGACTATGGATTATGATATTGTGCCACTGAAATTTTTTGACCCTACTTTTTATTATACAGTTGGCCCACGCATCTTGCAGATAGATAATAAGCCGCCGCGCCCAGACCCGCCTGTTCATCGTTATAATCCGTTTGCAAATTTAAAATATGTTTTGCCGTATTATGTACTAACACCAGAGCAGCGGGAGGAAGTTGAAGCATGGCACTATAATAGCGAGGAAGGTGGAAACGAATATCAGGCAGGCGACAAAGTTTTTCAATGGATGAATGGCAAGCATCAGTTATTTACAGCCAAAAATTATATTGCAGAATCAATAATACCACCGATGAATGACCCTGATAATTGGACATGGGAGCAGCCTTGGGTCGAACTCCACATAAACGGCGAAAGCTGTCTATGCACAGACCATGAAGATAGCAACCCTGTAAATTATAGAATGATTTGCAAAGAAGATGCCAACTTATCAACCGATTATACACCACAGCGAGAACAAGATTTAAAAGTAAAAGAAATCGAACTTCAATTAAGGGAGGTTGTTTTATCAGGTACACCGGCGACAATATTAAACAATATAAATTATCATACTTGGCAACAAGGCCATGAACCTGCGTACACAAAAGGTAGCTTGGTACTCTATGATGAAAAACTTTATAGAGTCATTGCAGACCCTTGCGTAACAGACACTCACTCCGCGCCTGATAGCGCATTTACTCCTGACTATGTAAAATGCAAAACAATTATTCCGCTTGCAAACACTGAATGGAGCGTTGGAGATATTATCGAAAGTATTGGCACAGTAGCCCTTGATGCAGTTGGCCCAATTATTTACATAGGCGACATTTTTATCGAAGCAGACTTTGGACAGGAGTTACAATATCTATCACAAGAAAATTCCTTCCCCCTTGGGAATAGAATAATTAACCGGACTCAAACTTATACATTGCTTGATTGGTTGCAGGAAATATTTATTGATTACAATTTTGCTTTGCAGGCCAGAGATTCGGCAAACGCTCGGCAAGGTGTCCCAAACAACCATACAAAACTTAGCAGGTTTATAAAGGTAGAGCAGCCAACAGATTATATAAAATTCTATAATGAAACAGAAGATAATTAAGAAAGCGTAAAAAGGTTTCTTAACCCTCCTCCGGTGGTTTGCCCTGCTTTGTCTCACTAACATGCAGGGAACTCCTTTTTAAAAAATTTCTTCCTTTACCAGAGCGGCATTGTACCCCTTGCTGCAATTCAATCATAAAACCGCAAATTTTTAGCTCAGAGTGACATACTGTTGGCACTGACAAAAAATTATTTGTAGTTTTTTCTTGCAACTTGTTCATATCCTTATTTAATATAATATAGACAATTGAATATCGATAATTGAAATCACTGAGATTTCATACGTTCAAAGAAAATCGCGAAGTTTCATAGCCATCGGGTTATGAAAAGTACCAGAGAATGTATGGAAGGCTCGGTGCTATTTGTTTTTGCGCAGAAATAATCTGAGCAATAAAATAGCACCGTTTGCTTTTCACGCTCTGGTAGGCTTTCGCGAGCCGTCTTTGACGTGGAGTGCGGCGGTGCTTTATGTTAAGTGGGCCGAGCATATAAAGAGCAACTCATTAATTTACAGGAGCAGAAATGAGAACGATTCTATTTGCATTGTTTGTTGTGGGATTTTTTACATTTTCAATTTCAGCAAACCAAATTTCTTTAATTGCTGACACAAATCAGCCCGACCCTAACGAAGAAATTACTGTTTACGTCCATTCAGACACACCATTGTTTACTATGGGACTTGGACTATATGTTGAAGGCAATGCGGAAATTACATCCGCAATGTCAGAAGCGGACTGCAACCAGTATGGCTGGGATAATGGCTGGAACAGCGACCCATCTATAGACCCGAATGGCTACTTATTTTTAAATGGTGTAAGCATGGGTTTTGAACCTAATGGAATTGTTGGGTATTTTAAATTCCGTTACAATAGTTGGCAGGTACGAGTTTATATCGATCAGGAAAACAGTTCAGCTTCTGACTACACATATACAAATGTTCCTTTATCGACAGCAGTTCTCTCATTTGGTCAGCCCGACCCCAATGAACCGAACGAACCGAATGAACCAAACGAGCCTAACGAACCCAATGAGCCAAATGACCCGAATCAGCAAGATACAAGGCAGTACGTTTATGCTAATCTTGCGGGCAATTCCATTATAAATTTCGAGGATTTTGTTGTCTTTGCCAACAACTGGCAGCAGACAGGAACTGCGCTGACAGGTGATTTTGATTATAGCGGAATTGTCGATATAAATGATTTGATGAATTTTGCATACTATTGGCTACAAACAGATAATCCTACAGATTTTCCATTTATAACATCCTTTGAACAATCTCAAGGGTTTACTGAATCAATGGATATGAACAGTGTCAGCGATTGGGCTGTATCAGGGCAGGGGCAAGCACTTATTGCAAAAGCGACCTTTACTCAGTCTTCAACCAATTATTCATACAATTATGCTGCTATAGACAGCAATACTACGCTTTCAAAATTATTCCCTGTTGGCAGTTCTTCAAATAATAAAAAGCTAAGAATTAGCTGCATACCTACGGATAGTTCATATATCAAAATTTTAGACCATAATAATATTGTAGCTGCTCTGCGTTTCGGCAATCCAAATGATGGCAACGATGCGAATATGTATGTATTCGATAACGGCACTTATGCCAATACCGGTTTTAAGTATAGAACGGCAGTACAGACTTGCAGAAATAATCTCAATGCTCACAATTCATACGAAAACTGCTGGATGGAGTTTATGTTCAGCTTTGATTGGGCAAGCAACAGCTATGATGTTAATTGCGCAGGGACTGTTGTAAACGGCGATTTTACAAATCACTTTTATATGTTTGATGAAGTTAGATTTGAAACAGGATTTGAAGATGCAAATGATTTTAATCTCAACAGAATTTCTACTTCAGATGAGGACGAAATAGGCGGTGTATTTGGTGATAGTAATGATATATGGATAACGGAACCAAATCCTGAACTGACTATTGAAGGTAGAATGCCGCTCTATGGCAGGCTATGGTATGCAAATCTATCGAAGTATGAAATAAAAGCCTGTCCGACCGACAGCAATTCATCAGACCCTAAAAACTGGATGCTCGTATATAGTGGCGGCAATGTTGTGAAGGACGGATTATTGGGTTATTGGGACGCAGATAATTTCAAGAATGGGACATATTATTTAAAAATTGAAGTTTATGATGACCTTGGAAGGAAGATTGATCTTCAAAATCCTGATAATGGCGTAATAAGAAAAGATATTCAATTTAATGGGCAAAGCCAAAGAATCAATGTTCAATATTCTCTTAATGGTTTGCTCAAAGGCAAATTATATGCTTACAATGAAACGCCAGATATCGAGATAAACTGGCCGGGGCAATTCCCATTTACATTCCAACGAACATATACTCATGGGCTTCGCACACAAATTTATCCACTATGTTTCGGCTGGACACATAATCATGATATAAAAATATTTGAAGATACAAGATTTAAGTGGCAAGTTAATGCACAGAATATACCTTTATCAGATGGGCATGGTTTAGGGATTGGCCAAATATGGTTATCTGATAATGGCTCCAGTAGATTGTTTGTTGAAGATCATATAAATACAAGTGATCCACAAAATCCCAAAGTTATCTACTTGTCAAATGATGATGAAACTGATTATATTGAAAGAGTTAGCTCTGTAAATACCGGCAATGGTACTTTTAACATAATTTACACTCATTATTCACGTAGTGGGGTAAAATTGGTATTTGAATCTGAATCTATCGAACTGCCATATACACCGCCACAAAATGAGGGAGTTGTAAATTGGTATGCCAATACCGGTATTTATAGAAAGTATGACAGATTTGATAATTATTTAGAATATACTTGGCAACGTGAAAATGAATATCTTTCATACATAACTGAGATTGGTAACAGTGCAAATAGTGCCAAATTAAGATTTGAATACAGTCTTAATCCTTTCTACGGTGTAAACTTGCATCTCTGTAAGTATATTTATTTAGTAACAGGGACATCTCCTAATGAAGATCAGAAGAAAATTTTAGAATTTTATGCTTACATAGATTCTTACGGCATGATCAACTATGGAGCAGAAAGAATATCTTCTCAAGGAAATGCAATATCAGCTGGGGGTTATACATATAATGATAAGAATTTCTTGTCAATGAGATTAAATTTTGATAAAGGAGATATGCGAGAACTCTGGATAGAATATAATAAAGATGAGACTCTGAAAAAAGAAGGTAAATCGTATGATGGGACAGATCCAACTGTCTGGGAAATTTTTGTTACTTGGAATGATTATAACTATACGTATGATTCATCTGGTAATTTGTATATTAACACTGAAAGCAATGTTTATTCTGGAACTTCACGAACAGAATTTGTTTACAAGTCAACAGAAACAGTGCTGAATAGAAAAGGAAATCTGCTTAGTGTTAAAAATAAAACCTTCAAAAACCCTAATTTTATTCCTTCTAATTTTGGAAGTTTATATTGGTACGGTTGGGCAAGAAATATAGATTCTACTGGTATCTATCATCAGGCAGGATATGCTGGTAGCGGAGGATATACGGATACAGAATATATTTATGGAGACTCTCGTTTCTCAACTAAGCCAACAACAATCTTAGAATATTTTAATGATGACGGTAACGATGTTTATGATAGGCCGTGTCGTAAGATCACGATGGCCTATGATGAAAATGGGAATATGCTAGAAAAACGTATTTATGTAGATAGCACACATTATACTTTAACCCACTATGATTATCATCCAGATTATGATTTTTCAATTCGTCAAACCAACTGGAACCAATATGCTTCTAATGGTTCTAATCCTTCATCTGGTAAAATTGAGCAGCAGTGGATTTATGGCGATGCAAATGGCAATATTGACCAACATGGCAGTTATTTAGTTCAGGAAAAGACTCTGGTTAATGAGGCTAATTCACTTTGGTCAAATACGTACTATACTTATAGTTCGAGTGGACAGGTTCAGAAAAAAATTGATCCTGAGGATAATATTACTTATTTTGAGTATGATTCCCGCAATTTCCGTTCTAAAGAATGGCAAGGTGCAGAATTTGACCTACAAGGAAATGTTGTTGGCAACCCAACCGTAAGATATTATTTTAATGATTGTGGGAGAATGCAGCTTAAAGCTGATTCTTTGGGCTTAGTTCAATTAGACAGGCACGATTTTTTAGGAAATGTCATACAAACCAGAACATATTTAGATCATGAAGCAACAGATATTGTTCTTGTCAGTGATAATGAGTTTAAGCCCTCTTACTATTATGATGCTGTACAAGATGTAAATTTAGGAACCTTTTTAACAAAGAAAAATTATTCTGATTATGACTATTATGGCCTGAACGCTAAAGAAACTTTAGAAACAAAGGCAACAATTAATAAAGTCAATGCTATGGGTAAAAACATAGGAATTGATGGCTATAACAATGAAGACAATAATTACGAAGCGGAAGTGTTTTATGATTCATCCTATGATTTGCGTCCAGATGGTCTTCCGTATTGTCATTATATGTATGTGGGATCAGAAGAAGAAGAGTATATAGTAGAAGATATGTTTTTATATGACGCTATGGATCGATTGACACATGAGTATAAGCTGTACTCTGCCGGAGATGATGATCACAAGAGGCCAATAAAACATATTGAATATGGATATGATGCGAGTGGAAATAAAACTTCAGAAAAAGTATATTGCATTAACTATAATGGTAATTTTATTACATCACTTAAGAAAAGCACAGCATACCAATGTGATTGTTTAAATAGAATAATTTGCCAAATCGAAGATGTCTATGATGCTACTGAAAATCCCAGCGGTCAAAATATAACCACGCAATTCGGGTACGATGCCGTAGGCAACAGGATTTACGTTATTGATCCCAACGGCAACATAATTTATACCGATTATGATAATGCCAACCGCAAGATTAAAGAGTATTTTGCAGCACCAGCAGGAACAGAAATCACATTGGCTAAAGTTAAAACCCGCTATGAATATTATCTGGACAACAAACTCAAAAGTATAACGAGTTATGACAATGACGGTACTACCGTACTGTCGTATAGTGAATACACTTATGATGCGCGTGGAAGAATTGCAACTGTTACCCAGCAGATTGATGATGTAAATGATGCTGTAACGACTTATGGTTATAATGATGTTGCAGCACCTGATGTAAACACATACCAGGTTATAATTACCGATGCAGAAAATAAGCAAACGCATATAAGTCTCAATGAATTAGGCAAACCCCAAAAAATTCTCTATCCATCCGGCGATTATGAGAAATTTGTTTACGATGGCAATGGGCTCATGATTGAAAAATCTGTATGGGATGTCAATGATGTTGAACATGCAATTTGCTATCAATACGACGAATTTGGAAAAACAAAAAAAATAATTTATCCCGATGAAGGTTATTTGAATTTTGAATATACACCAAGATTTTTAGGAAAATATGGCCAAATAGCAAAAGTATCAGATTATAGAAACGAACAAGATAGGGCTGTTTCGTATGGCAGCGTATTGGAATATGATTACGATTTCATAACGGAAAGTATTTGCAGTTATAATTGTGCTAATGATTATAGAATTGATTATGCATACAACCTTGCTTATCGCAGCCAAAAAGAGCAAATCAAAGTTACAAAGCTCGATATTGAGAACCCTGAAAATGATGAAGTTGTATATGATGTTAATAATTCATATAATTTACTTGGACAACTCGTACGAGTTTACGATCCCTGTGTTCTCGATGTTAATATCGCTTCGTTTCAATATGATATTAACGGCAATCGCAAGCAGCTAAGATACTGGCTCAATGGCGAAATTAATGATGTCAATTACACAACAGATTACACATATAACATCAATAATGACCTGACCGGCATAACAGCTTATAAGCCTTCAAGAGACCCGAATTATACCTTTGATGTTTGCGGCGTAGATGGAGTTGATGGTTTGGGCAGGTTAAAATTGGCACAGGAAATAATCAGTTATCCTGAGCAAACAAATCGAAGCCATATCCTTAAATATCTTTACAATATGCAAAGCGAACTTTCCGATGCCAATATTTCTAATATTGATGGTAGCAACTGGGCAACAAGTTACAGTTATAAAGCAGATGGCAATATTGATGAGAAATCAGTGAATGGCGGTCAACCAGTAGCGTATGTATATAATGGCGATTTAATGACCAATGCTGGCAATGACGAGCTAATTTGGGATGAAAATGGTCGGCTTATCGCAAATTCAACTGTTGATTTTGATTACAATTGGGATGGCAAATTACGTTCTGCAACCATTGGTAGTGATACTGTAACTATAAAGTATGACCCAATTGGTAATAGAATTTATAAAGCATCGAGCATAAATGGCAATCGAAGGTATATAGTTGACATATCAAGTGGCTTGCCTACAATACTGATGGAAATTGATCCAAGTGATGGCTCTATAAAAAATAAATATTTTTATGCCAATGCCCAAATATTGAAGCAGGATAATTCAAGCGGCTCATTCTATTATGTCCATGACAGACTCGGCTCGGTTAGGCTTTTAGTAAATGATATTGGCGATGTGAATAATGCCTACACCTACAATCCTTATGGTCAAGATTTTGCATGTGAATGCAGTGAAACTGTTGAAAACAATTTTAAATTTACTGGTCAATGGTATGATTCTGAGATTGGGCAGTATTATCTGCGAGCAAGAATGTATGATCCTGCGTTGATGAGGTTCACAGTAAGAGATCCGATGAGAGGGAAATTCCGAGAACCACTAACATTGCATGAGTATTTGTATTGTTTTAACAACCCAACGAACATGACAGATACAGACGGCAAATTAGCATTTTTGGCCGCTAGATTATTTATAGGTGCAGTTGTTGGTGCGGTAGGCGCGGGTTCTTCAAGTGATTGGGATGCGAAAGCAATGGCAGCGGGAGCTGCGGCTGGCATGCTTTCGGCAGCCATTCCGGGTAAATTCCTGGCAATGGCGGTTGGCACTGTGTTGGGCGGAGCTACGTCTGGTTATTCAGAGTATCGGCAACATGATGGTGATTGGAGAGCCGCTGGAATGGGCTTTATGTCAGGTGCTATTGGAGGCGCTATGGGCGGAATGATAGGGTTACGCATTAATGATCCTGGGATGGCAGGTTTCATAGGTTCGCAACTTTTTGGGCTTGGAGCTGGTGAATATTTCGGTATGGCTAACGATGGTATGATAGATGCAATGGATCATATAGAAGAACATAATAGGAAAAACCAAGATTTTTTTGATTACATTAAAAAATACGAAGTTAAACAATAGTGAAGGATAACGCCATGGTTTTTGTCAATTACAAAGACGCTTTATTATATCTCATTTATTGTCTTTCTGTACTTTTTTCTGTACTGATTATCAATAAAATTTTAAGTCGTCTATTAAAGATATTAAATTATAGAGAGTTAAACGTATCGAGTTTTGATTGCAAACTTACAGTATGGTACTTTACGAAAAACTTTATAGTTTTTGGTGTTTTTTTATTTGGATTGACCATTCCCATTTTATTGAAAGATAATCTAAGTTTTGGGTTCAAGGTTTGCTGTATCTTTGTGGCTTTTATTCTGCCATGTGGTTTGTTATTAAAATATGTTATACTTAAAAACAATACATCCATTAAAGTTAATGAAAGTTGTATAGAATTTAAAGGTAGTACGCTCTTTATGGCAAACTCGGCTAAAAATAGACTTGATCTTGCTAACATATCATCAGTAAAAAACATAAAGGATAAGTATTTTATTTATTTTGCTGATGGCGAGCAAATGTGTATAGATACGTCTAACTTATATGCATTTGAAGGATATAATAATGTTTTTGAAGTATTAAAGCGTAAATTGGTCAGATAGCTTGTATGTTTTTTTCACGAAAGGAAATTATTTGAAGAACATTGTAGTAATAATGTTATCGATTGCTGTTTTAGCTGTTCTCTATTTTATTCGTCATATAAGCACTGTCATTCTGAAGAGAAATTATGCCTTTAATTTTTCTGAAAGTAAAAGTTCTTATATGAATAAACTAATTTTGACTTTAGAGCTTATTTTAATGGTATTGATATTTGTCAATTTGCTCGTCTCGTTAGAAAAAATTCATATAGAAGACAACTCAATGCAGAATATTGTTTTGGTACTTGTTACAATTATTCATTTATTTGCTGAAATACCCATTGTTGCAACTATTAATAAAATGAAATCATTTTTTTATTGGGGAAATGAGAATATAGAATTTAATTTAGCATTTCAAAACTCTCCCAAAAGTACAATACAAATAAAAAAAGGTGAAATCTTAAATGTTATCGACCGGAAGAAGTTTTTTACTATGAAACTAAAAGATGGAAAAGAATTAAAAATAAAAATGAAAGATATGGAACGTTTAAATGGTTTTGCTGTATTAAAGGAAAAACTTATGTCACTTAATTTAAGTAATAAGTAGCAGATTGTAAACTGGCTTCCTATGATAAAAATAGAGATTTTATGAAAATACAGCAATGGATCAATGCAATATTATACGCAAGGTTTTCGCCTCGGCGCAATGAGGAAACTTGCGAGAGTATTGAGGCACAATTCAACTATATTAGGCAATATTGTGCAAAACATAATGTTGAGATAATAGCAGAGTTCGGCGATAGACATTTTATAGGGGGGGGGAATTTAGTTATTCCCCTATTTTTTTAGAAAGAAAGCAATGGAAGAATTAGAAAAAAATACAATTTTATATGTTTTCAAATCATTTGGGCAAAGTTGTAAGGCATTATTCGATGAACCTGAATATCAAGAAGCAAGAGAATTAATTATAAAAAACAAAAGCGAAGATGATGTTTTAATTGGATACATGGTAGCCGAAAGATTTCCAAATATATACGCGAAATATGTGAACATAATAAAAAATGTAGCAACAAAAGAACTAATAAAAAGGAAAGATAGGCTTAATTAGGATTAATGATGGCACTGAAAACAAAATTATCAATTGCAGCATCAAAAGAATTAGAAAAACGTTTTAAAGAAATAGAGGCTGCACATAAAAAAGAACAGAAATTAGGAAAGGAAGTTTTAACAGTTTTTGGGGAATGGGCAAAACTGCGAGTATATGATAAAAGATATACTCCACAAAAATTAAAGAAATACTTAGTCACAAATTTAAAAGATAAGACAACATTTGAAATTGGAGCATATATTAAAAATAATTTTCCTTCATTGTTTAGATATTTTTGTAACGAGATAACAAAAAATTTTAAACAAAAACATCTGTGGTAAAAATGTTTGGAATGGGTATGAATTACGGGATTACAGTTAAAGCGATGGACATTTTGATGGACACTTTCGGGAACATTTGCTTTTCGTCTGAACTGCAATGAACAGGGCTGAACTTCACAAAATATTAGGCCGTATAGACTTAGGAATATAAAGTCTTTTGTAGCAAACGCTTAAAAAAGATATAAATCTGCATGGCATGCAAGAGGCCGCAGGTTCGATTCCTGTTGGCTCCATTGTTCTAAGTTACGCTGAATCCAGCGTTTATGGATACCTGCCATGTGGCGGCGCGGTTGTAACTCTTATCAAAAAAGCAGTCAATTACTCTTTTGAAAGGGCTAACCGTGAA
>MHYA01000211.1 GCA_001825675.1 Planctomycetes bacterium GWF2_42_9
TGTTTGCGACGCGATGACAGGTCAGGATGCCGTCAATAGTGCAAAGGAATTTAACGAACGCCTTGAATTGGATGGCGTTATTTTGACAAAACTCGATGGCGACGCCCGCGGCGGTGCTGCGTTAAGTATAAAGGCTGTAACGGGTAAGCCAATCAAATTTATAGGTGTTGGTGAGAAGTTAGAGAAACTTGAGGAATTCCATCCCGACCGTATGGCGGGCAGAATTCTTGGTATGGGTGATGTTGTTACCCTTGTCGAACGTGCCCAGGAGCAGTTCAACGCTGAAGAAGCCGCGAAAATGCAGCAAAAAATGATGAAAGGCACATTTGGCTTCGACGATTTCCTAAAGCAGATGCAAACTGTCAAGAAAATGGGCGGTATGGCAGATATGCTCAAAATGATCCCCGGCATGGGCGGTAAAATGGCCGGTTTGGACGTAGACGACAGCGAAATGTCGAAAATAGAGGGAATAATTCACTCAATGACACTTGAGGAAAGAAAAAATCCCGATATAATCAACCCCTCGCGCAGGAGGCGCATAGCCGCAGGGTGCGGCAGAGATCAGCACGATGTGTCGGCTTTGATTAAAACTTTCGAACGCAGCAGGGATATGTTGAAGGCACTTTCCGGCGGAGCTTTGGGCGGATTTAAAACGCTCTTAAGCGGCGGCGGTATGGATGCAATTGGTTCTATGATGAGCCAGGGCAAAAAAATTAAGCAGCGTTCGAGACGTAAACAGAAAATTGTTAGAAAAGGTAAGATAACCTACCGCTAACCCCGACTGTCATTCCGAGCGGAGCCCCTTTGGGGCGCAGTCGAGGAATCTATTTTTAAGATTTCTCCGCTTCGTCCTGTTTTCAACGGGACTATGGTCGAAATGACATGAATGATACTAGTGAAAATAAAAGTAAATTGTCTCTGCAGCAGTATTTAGAAAAAATCGCTCAAAAGACAGACGACTCTTTCGGCAAACAGTACAGGGGCTTTTTTGCGGACAACAAAGGTTCTGCGGAACTGGCGATGCTCGCAAGCCCGACGAAAGATGAAGTTCGGCAGTTGAAAATCGCCGTCGCGATAATGACCGAAGACGAAAAGAATAACGCCGATAAGCTGACGGATGACCAGATTAGAAGAATTGCACAGGATGCGAAGATTGATGTAGGCGTTTTTGCAATATTTATTAATGGCTATGCGTTGTATTGCAAAAAAGCCAAGTGATTTAAAAATAATAAATTTTAAATCTTTAAATTTTTAGAACCGTGTTTCTTCCTTGCTCTTTTTTACCGCTATGTAGGCGGTGGTGCAGGAAGAATATTCTATATATTCGAAAGGATAGTTTCATGGCAGTTAAATTAAGATTAATGAGAATGGGACGCAGGCATAAGCCATTTTTCAGGCTCAATGCGATTGATTCCCGTACGCCGAGAGATGGCAGGATCATTGAAAAGCTCGGTCATTACGATCCGCTTGAAAAAGACACAGCCAAACAGCTTGTGATCAAAAAAGACAGGATTGAATATTGGATCAAGGCCGGCGCGATTCCAAGCGAAACAGTTGCTGAACTGATCGCAAAAGTCGGTATTGAAAGTGAACATTATAAAGATTTGCAGGCACGCAAGGCTAAAGCAAGAGCGATTGCCAAGAAAAAAGGCAAACTTTATGACAATACTCAAAAAACACAGGCCAAAAAGGCCGCCGAAAAAGCTGAAGCTGAAAAAGCAGCAGCCGGCGAGCAGAAGGCATAGTGATTGAAAATTTAATATTTAATATTTTCTTCTCTGTGTTTTCTCTGGCCTTTGTGGCTAAATATTAAATTAACTCTGTGCTATATGAGAATTGATGTTCTTACGCTTTTTCCTGATATGTTCGCCTCGCCCTTGGGCTTTTCCATTGTAAAAAGAGCACAAGATCGGCAGTTGGTGAATATAGTTCTTTCAAATATTAGAGATTTCGCGAAAAACAGTTACAAGAAGGTCGATGATAAGCCCTACGGCGGCGGAGCCGGGATGGTTTTAATGTGTCAGCCTGTTTTTGATTGCATTGAGAATGTTCAAAAGCAGGATGAAAATCCCGGACGCGTAATTTTACTTACGCCAGGCGGCAAAAAATTCGACCAGAAACTCGCGCAGGATTTCGCAAACGAGAAAAGATTAATTCTCATTGCAGGTCATTACGAAGGTTTCGACGAGCGAATAAGAATAGGCACAAATGCCGAGGAAGTTTCAATCGGCGATTATGTTCTGTCGGGCGGTGAACTAGCCGCGATGGTGATAATCGACGCGGTCGTGAGACTTTTGCCCGGAGCTTTGGGTGATGATGATTCGGCGGCGTGCGATTCTTTCAGCGATGGCCTTCTTGAATATCCGCACTACACAAGACCTGAAGTGTTCAGGGATATGAAAGTGCCGGATGTACTGTTGAGTGGAAATCATAAAGATATAGAAAATTGGCGAAAACAGCAATCACTGGAAAAAACTAAACAACAAAGACCAGATTTGCTGAAGTAATTCAAAATTTAAAATTTAAAATTAACGATAGGAGTTAAAAGTGAAAACCGAATTAATTGATTTGGTCGAAAAGAAAAGTTTAAAGCCTCAAATTCCATACTTTGAGGTTGGCGATACAGTTGACGTACATTGCAAAATTCAGGAAGGTGAAAAGTCCCGTGTTCAGATATTTAGCGGTACTGTAATTTCCAAAAAAGGCCGCGGCCTGAATCAGCAGTTTACAGTTCGCAGAATGATCGGCGATGAAGGTGTCGAAAGAACCTTCCCGATCAATTCACCGAACGTTGTTGACGTTAAAGCTATAAGAAGCGGTAAGACAAGAAGAGCCAAGCTGTATTATCTTAGAGAACGTACAGGCAAGGCTGTTAAACTTTCGCAAAAACGTACAGAGCATACATCGAAATAAATTTTCGGTATGCTGTTTTTCGGCAATAACCTGAAAAAAATTCTGTCCGATTCTCATTTGCTTGGCCAATGGGGTCAAAAGCAGTGCGAGAAGTTTTATAAAGCCAAAGGCTGCAAGGTTCTTGCGAGAAATTTCTTATGCAAGTCCGGCGAGATTGATTTGATAATAGGGCAGACCGACGGAACAGTTGTTTTTGTCGAAGTAAAAACACGCTCAAATGAAATTTTTGCCGATGCGGAATCAGCTATCACATTGGCAAAGAAAAAACGAATGACAAAGGCTGCTAATCTTTTCGTAAAAAAATACGAACTTGATAGCAGCCCTTTTCGTTTTGATGTTGTAATTGTTCGGCCTGATGAAAAAGGAAAAGCCCAAATCAGACATTACGAAAGTGCGTTTGTGCCATGTTAAACTTGATCGATACCCACGCTCATTTAACTTTTACCGAACTTGCTGATTCCATTGACGATGTTCTGGCAAGAAGCATCGCGGCAGGCATTACAAAATGGATCACTGTCGGCACAGATGCGGAACACAATGAACAAGCCGTCAAACTTTCGCAAAAGTACGAAAATTTATACGCCGCACTTGGTATTCATCCTCACTACGCATCGGAATATTCACCTTCGCATCTGCAAAGACTGGTTGAATTAATTGGCAGCGGAAAAGTCGTCGCGATTGGCGAAACAGGTCTTGATTTTCATTACAATTTCTCCAAACAGGATTCGCAGCGTGATCTTTTTAAGAGGTTGCTTGAAATTGCTTCTTTGTGCAGACTGCCGGTGATCGTTCATAGCCGAAACGCGCTCGATGAGACAATGCAGCTTCTTGAAAAATATGCCGACAGAACTACGAAGATTGTTTTTCACTGCTGGAGCGGGACAATCGAAGAAACACGCGCGATTATCGACAGGGATTATTATATTTCGTTTACGGGTATTATTACTTTTAAGAATGGCGATATTGCCAGAGAGTGCGTTAAAACCGTTCCATTGGAGCGAATGATGATCGAGACGGATTGTCCGTATATGTCGCCGGAGCCGGTGCGAAAACAGAAAATTAACGAACCTGCGTTGATGATTCATACCGCAAAGAAAATCGCGGAATTAAAAGGCGTTGATTTGGAAACACTGGCGGAACAATTAGAAGTAAATACCAGGGAATTTTTCGGAATATAGGGAATTTAATTTGAGCCTTTTTTACTTTTTTATCAATATTTTGAAGGTATAATATATTTATGGAAATGAATAAAAAAGCAGTTTCGATACATCGTCTAGACCCGTTTTCGGAGATAAAGCAAAACCTCGAATATTGGCTGTCCAGACCATCTGACGAGCGTATAGAAGCAGTCGAAATTCTAAGAAGGCAGGTTTATGGAAATACAGAAAGACTACAAAGAGTTGCTCGAGTTATTCAACGCTCACAAAGTTGAATATCTGATTGTCGGTGGTTTTGCATTGGCTTTTTATGGTGCTCCGCGATTTACGGGTGATATAGGTTTGCTTGTTAAACCAGACATTGAAAATGCACGCCATATACTTGCAGCATTAAAAGATTTTGGTTTTGACTCATTAGAGTTATCCGAATCTGATTTTTTAAAATTGGATAATGTAATCCAGCTCGGGTTTCCACCAGTCAGAATTGACATTGTAACTTCGATAACCGGCGTGGATTGGCAAAAAGCGGCTAACGGCAAAATTGCCGGTAAATATGGTGATGTTGATGTTTTCTTCATTGGCAAAGAAGAATTTATTGCAAATAAAAAAGCTTCAGGCCGAGTGAAAGATTTAGCCGATATTGAAGCGATCGAGGAAAATGACCAAAAAAAATAAAACTTTGTGTTTTATGATTTATCAATGAAATTGATTTTTTACAAAAATTTTTTGTGATTCTATTAAACGATCCTATCAGGACAAGAGATAAAATTAACTATATCCATTAAAAATTTTGCCGCGTAATCGGGGCTGATGATTCTGCTGTCGACAGCAAGGCAGAATTCGATCATTTTTTTTGTTTCAATTTTGCCATCTGTTACAACCGCTTGTTCTACAATTTTGCCCATCGAAATTATACTGCACTGTGCCGGCGAAGGTATCGCCTGGAATGAATCGATGCCGAACATTCCAAGTGCGGTTAATGTCGTACAAGCTCCGGTCAAATCGTCGAGCGTTAATTTATTATTTTTCGCTTTTTCGATAAGCAGAGTTGTTTCTTTTGCAATTTCAGCTAATTGTTTTTGGGCGGCGTTTTTTACTACCGGAACAACAAGTCCTTTCGGAGCAGCAACAGCTAATCCGATATTTACATCTTCCGCGACTTCGATGTAATCGTCTTTGAAAATTCCTTTCATCATTGGATTTTGATGAATAGCCAGAGCCATTGCGCGAATAATGAAATCGTTGAGTGAAATTCGTACGCCCAGTTGTTTGCTCAAAGGTCTTCGCGTTTCGACGATTTTATCTACGCTTGCTTTCGCAGTGATATAAAAACAGGGCTGTGTATGCTTTGAAGTGAGCATACGCTGACCGATGAGTTTTTGAATCCTGGTCAGAGATATTTGTTTTCCGTCCTCCTGTGTCATAGGTTCACATTTACTCGGCAGATAATATTGATTTCATTTCGCCGAAATGTGATGAACCTTCGGTAACAAGTTTTAATGTACCGTCCGGCCGAACGAAGAAAGCTGTTGGAATGCCTTTTACTTCGCTGAATGGTGCTGGTAATTCCTGCTGGGTGGCGATAACAGTATATTTCATTTTTTTATTTTCCGCGGCTTGTTTTACCGTTGCGAGATTTTCATTGGAAATCGCCAGCATTGCGAGTTTATCTTCCGGCATTACATCGCGAAGCGTATTCAAGTGCGGCACTTCTTCCATACAAGGCATACACCACGTCGCCCAGAAAATAATCATCAGGTTCTTGCCGCGATAATCGCTAAGTTTGTGTGTCTTGCCGTTGATATCAGTTAATTGTACATCGGGCAGTTGTTTGCCGTAATAATTTTGAAGAATAGGATTCCAGTTGGTTTTGTTCTTGATGATATCATCTATGGATGGAATAGTTTTTTGAACTTCGGCTGGTTTTTCCGTAGAAGCCGAAGGAGTTTCGGTTGCCGATGTTTCTGTTGAAGTTTCACTCTGCTGCTGCGGAGCGGGCGAACTTTTTTTACACCCTGTCAAAAGACCATAACCAAACAGGCAAAAAATTAACGCTAAAGAAATATATTTTTTCATATAATTTATTCTCCGATTTTTTCTGCTTTTAAAAACGCACTCATCATTTGCCGGCTCATCTCTGCCGGGATAGTATATAAACGATAAGCCTGTATTGCAATAAGCAATTAGTTTATCCCCGGCGGCACTATTTCCTAACTCATTAACTTAATAATCTCTTTGAGATCGTTAGGACATTCGACAGGCGGATTGCTGTATTTGCTGGTTTTTTCCTTGTGATAGTTTACGGTAACGTTTGGATCTTTAAGGCAATGACCAGTCAGAATACACGCGACTTTTTCGGTTGGTTTAATAATTTTTTCCGCAAGCAGAACTTCAAGGCCTGCTAAAGATGCCGCCGATGCAGGCTCACAGCCGAGTCCGAATTTGCCAACTAACGCTTTGGCGTCCGTTATCGCTTCATCCGTAACTGCCCGTACAACGCCGTTGCAAACGTCCAAAGCACGAAGGCATTTTTTCAAATTTACAGGTCTGGAAATTTCAATAGCTGATGCGCAGGTGTGAGGCGAGAATTTTTTTGCGGTAAGTTCGGCGTAAAAATCGTTGATGATTTTATTGTCTACTCTTCCGCCGTTCCATTTTAAATTTCTTTTATTTACAAGCTCTGTGAGTGTATCAGCGCCGGTTGCGTTAATGATCGCAAGTCTTGGAATGCGGTCAATAAGGCCAAGCTGTTTCAATTCCGCAAATGCTTTTCCGAATGCGCTTGAGTTGCCGAGGTTGCCGCCCGGCACAACTATCCAATCAGGCACTTCCCAATTCAAACCTTCAAGAATGCGGTACATTATTGTTTTCTGGCCTTCTAATCTGAATGGGTTAAGTGAATTCAATAAATATAATTTCAATTCTGTACAAACGGCCTGAACCTGTTTCATACAATCGTCGAAGTCGCCGAGAATTTGAATGGTCTTTGCGCCGTAGTCCATCGCCTGGCTCAATTTTCCAAACGCGATTCTGCCGGAGCCGATAAATACGGTGCATTTCATTTGGCAAAGATGTGCGTAAAGTGCGACCGCTGCGCTTGTGTTGCCTGTCGAAGCACACGCGCAGGATTTTGCACCGACCATTTTCGCATGGCTGAAAGCGGCGGTCATTCCGTTGTCTTTGAATGAACCAGATGGATTCAAACCTTCGTATTGCAAATGCAAACAGCCGGGCTTCATTCCGATGAACTCTGCGAGCGAATCATTCCGTTGGAGTAAAGTTTGGCCTTCACCGATAGATACTTTAAATTCATCAGGGCAAAAATCCAAAAGCTCTCTGAATCGCCAAACGCCGGAGAAGTCCAATCGCTGATTTTTCGTAGCCCACCTTTTGGCAAAATCAGAAAGTTTCGCGGGCGTTTTTATTTGATCCCAGTCATACTGTATGTCCAGTAATTCGCTGCACTTAGGGCATTTAAAGAATTCCTCTGTGCAGGCAAATTCACTGCCGCAATCGAGGTTAATACATTTCTGAAACGCTTTCTGTTTTTCTGCCATTTAAAGCTCCGTAAAAGTAGGGCAACATAATACCCTTTTTGGCATTGCTTTGCAATAGAACGTTGAAAAAGGCTTTCTTTAAAGGGATTTCGAGCTATTGCTTGTCACCAGCCTTAAGATTTTAAAATAAACTTCACCTGGAACCCAAATCTGGCGTATATAAAAGAACATTTTTTTAAAACTGATAGTAGTAATATATGCTGCATGATAATGTAAGTTGCTTAATCCAAAAGGGTTATAAAAATATTAAAAATTTAATAAATTTAGGTTGACTCTCAATCGCAAACGTATTATATTGTTGAACTCTTGAGGCGGGCGAAAAGGTCTGGCAACGGACGTTTCGGCCGCTTTCTTTTCGGCCTTTATAAAGCCGGGAAATTGGTTCTTTGACAAGTTAACAGTTATACCACGATATGCAGCGAAAGTGTGGCCTTATTAGTTCTACGCAGAATTAATAATTAGCCTTAATTTGGTGTACACGGTCCTTACCAAAAGTAGGACCAAATAGTATAGCAGACACTTTTGATGCGTAACAAAATGTTTGTAAGAGCTTTTTATCAGATTCCTGTATGATTACAGAGTCTATAGATCAACTTGAAGAGTTTGATCCTGGCTCAGAACGAACGCTGGCGGCGTGGCTAAGACATGCAAGTCGTACGCACTATGCTTAACCGTATGGTGAGTGGCGAAAGGGTGAGGAATAGATAGGTAACGTACCTTATGCACCGGAATAGCGTCGTTAGTAGCAATACTAACTACCGAAAGGGGCGGTAATACCGGATAACGTTGTCGGTCGCATGATCGACATCCAATGGATTTATCGGCATAAGAGCGGCCTTTCTCCTATCAGCTAGTTGGCGAGGTAATGGCTCACCAAGGCTATGACGGGTACCGGGATTGAGAGATCGACCCGGCACATCGGAACTGAGACACTGTCCGGACCTCCACGGAGGGCTGCAGTAACGAATATTGGGCA
>MHYA01000212.1:0-164 GCA_001825675.1 Planctomycetes bacterium GWF2_42_9
ATGCCTACATGCGTGCATGTGGGGAGAAATGTGCAAAATTTGCCAAAAAGAAAGAATACAAAGAGAATTGTGAGTGTGAATAAGATGAAAATACTGAAAAAAAATTGTTGTTTCTTGTTTGTCGCTGGAATAATTCTTTATTTATCAGGGTGTTTATCTAATAC
>MHYA01000212.1:251-35641 GCA_001825675.1 Planctomycetes bacterium GWF2_42_9
TTTTTTACAAGATGTGAATGAAATGAATAAAATAAAGCATAATTTTTTGAGAACAAGTCCGCCAAAAGAAAGTGAAATTATGTGGGTTTTTATGTCGCCCAATAGAGAACTTCAAAAAATTGGCTTAGCTGCTATGTCCTTACGACCGATAGAAACGGAAAGAATACAAAGAACGTTAATTGAATTTCTACAAGACCCAAATTTCTATTTTAAAGAATATGCTTTTCTTTCTCTAAACAAATTTAAAGAAAATCCTGCTGATAAGAATGATGCTGTACGAAAGAGGTTGTTGGAAATAATTAAAAACGAAGAAGGAAAAGGAAAAGGAAAAGGAAATATATCATTTCGTGAGTTTTTGTTACTTGCTAAGTTTCCATCTCAAGAGACTGCTTTATTTTTACAAGATCAATTAATGAAGGAAGGACAAGAGAATAAAATATACAGAATTGCTGCTTTTTCGGCATTGAAAAAAATGGGCGAACCGTATTTTACCAAAGTCCTGGAATATGTCAAAAATCATAGTACTCCTGAGATGAAGAAAGAACTTTTGGAAAGAGAAAATACATGGCTTGATACTTCATTTTAAAATAGAATAATAACCATTTTATATAAGGACATAATAACCAAAAACTCATTTGATGTTAAGTTTATGCTTGTAAAAGCATTGTGGCTAAAATTTAAGGAAATTTCAATTCGAAAAACAAAACAAAAGAAAACTCGCAGTACTCAATGATTGGTCACATCAAAGTCAGGTCCATTATCTCAACTTCTTTTTTCCACAAGTAGTCTACTCTTTTGCCATCCATATGCTGTGACACTTTCTTGTCCAGAATACATTTTACTTCTTGGTTGCGCGAGTATATACTCGCAATCAATGCAATTCGGTGCAATGTGGTGCAATAAATGCAATGATTTTTAGAAATAACTTGCAATTTGTCGTCAATTGTAGCTCATTGTCGTTCAATGAGTTACGACAAAATGCGAAAAAATTGGAATTTGAAATGGGAATTGCCTTACAAGCAGGATGTCACAGGTTCAAGTCCTGTACTGCCCATTGTTCCCGGAATTTTGCACTTCAAGAAGCCCACAGATTTCGCATTACCCAATTATTTTAGTAAAAATTAACTTTGGGTCGTTTGGTGCATAAAAATCAGCTACGTAGGCTGCCTGAATATATCCATTTTTGATGTAAAATTGCTGCGTGGACACGTATTTTTGCGAGCCCGAAGTCTCGATTACCGATAATCGGCCATTTTGGGTTTTGATCTGTTTTTCCGCAAATGCCAATAATTGGCTGCCGATATGCTGTTTTTGCAAGTCTGGGTCTACCGCAATCCAATAAATATCGAATGTGCCTAGCGTGCAGGGCGTTGCGCCGAAACATATCCACCCGACGGCCTTGCCGTTAATATCCGCTACGTAAGATTGGTATGTGCAGCCGGGCTTTTGCAGGACAGCGTCTTCAAAAACTTCTTTGGCGATGTCGATTTCCACCGGCCGGAAGAAATCCGTCCGCACGATAACATCCATTATGGTTTGCTGATCGCGGGCGACTGCTTTACGTATATTTACGTTCATTTTGAATATCCTTTTAGTCGAATCTCGGCGTTTTCGATTACCGCGAACACAAAAAGTTCATACGGGATACCCGCCGCCTCAAGAGCCGCTGCAAAACCTGCGTCCGCGGAAATATCCGGATTTGGATTAACTTCGATAACGTAAGGTTTATCTTTTTCATCGAGCCGAAAATCGACACGGATATAATCCTGACAACCTAAAGTCTGCCAGGCGGAAATCGCAAATTTTTCAATTTCGCCGCTCAATTTTATATTCAGATCTGCCGGAATTTTCCGAGGCGTATTATTGTATGCGAAAGAATCCTTTTGCCATTTTGCGTTGTAATCAACAATTCTCGGCAAATCTTTTGGAAACGCGGAAAAATCAATTTCAGCAATCGGCAGGACATCAACTTTTCCATTTCTTTCGAGTATGGATACATTCAATTCCCTTGTAGCGATAAACTGTTCGACGATCACCGGCTGCTCAAATCTTTTTTGTAATTGCTGCACGATTGCTCTTGCTTTTTCTCTTTCAGCCGGCATTTCGACAACACAATCACACGTTATGCCTTCGCTCGCGTCCGAAAGTGCGGGCTTGATAATGTATTTTCCTTTTTTAAGCATATTCGGATTGAATCTTTCGTTTGCCTGGAAAACCGCACCAGTAGGGCAGGGAATATTGTTTGCGGCAAAAATCGCTTTAGCTTGTGATTTATTTTGAGCGGTTATAAGAGCACCTGTTTTGCTTCCGGTAGCACTTTTGCCGAATGCCTGGCAAATAATGGGTACAAAACAAGCATGCTGAATATCGCCTAAAAACTCCTCGACAAGATTAAAGATGATTTTTTCTTTTCTATCACCAAGAATATTCATCAGATGTGCTAAATTTTCAATCGCCAGAACAGAAGATTTAATGCCCAGCTTTTTGCACGATTGTTCTACAATTTCGACCTGCTCCATCACGCCCGCTCTGCTTTGGTACAGAGGATCATTGACATCGCCGAAAGTATTGTGCAGAATTAAAACATTATCCATTCTTTGCTCTTTTAAAAGCGTTATCAAGAATCGTGCCGATCAATTTTTCGTAGCTCATACCTTCCTGCGTTGCAATCATCGGCAAATCAGAATGAGTTGGATGCAGACCCGGTAGGGGATTGACCTCTATAAAGCAGGCCTTACCCTGTTTGTCGCATCGAATGTCGACCCTGGCGGTATCTCGGCACTGCAAAATCTTATAACATTCAAGAGCCAAAGTTTCAACTTCCTTCTTCAAAGCTGGCGAATCCTTCACAGGATGATAAATAATCCGCGATTCGCATTCTTCCTTGTTCAGATACGAATAGATAGCAGGCTCATCTTTGCTTGCCATTTCGATTTCCATCGTTCCCAGGACATACGCGTCCGCGCCGTTACCCAGAATAGCTGTGGTAAATTCCCGACCCGGAAGATATTCCTCAATCAACACCGGTTGGCGATATTCTTTGAGCAACTGCATACAAATTTTCTTCAACTGCTTTAAATCGTTAATATGCGAATTGCCGTCTATTCCTTTTCCTGTTCCTTCCGCAAGCGGCTTGGCGAATAACGGGTAATTCAGTTTAATATTCTTTAAATCTTTTTCGTTCTCAATCACGGCAAATGCCGCCGTCGCAAGGCCTGCCTGTGCCACTAGCTGTTTTGCGATACCCTTATCGAGTGTTGTCGCGCAAACAAGGGGATCAGAAAAAGTATATGGTATCTGATACAATTCAAGCATAGCGGGAACATAAGATTCTCTGCATCTGCCGCCGATACTTTCAGCGATATTGAAAACCATATCCCACCTTTTGCCCGCAGCGAGCATTTGGCAAAGCGCTTTGCCGTTACCTATTCGTTCGACATTATAACCAAGCGATTCGATCGTTTTAGCGATAGCGTCAATCGTGCCTTCAGAATCGAACTCGGCGACATCCTGTTCGGAGTATCCCTCGGCAAGATAATCTTTGCGTAAATCATAAACGAAACCTATCTGCTTTTTGTGCCCCATATATTATGGCTCGAACAGATAAGCTGTTTTGCTCACGACAGCTCTTTGATGATTCTTCAATTTATGATTCTTTGCGTGCGAAACAGGTCTGCTGCCGCTTGCCAGTTCCCAAACGCCGGTATTTTCAGCAGGCTGTGAATTTACAGGCATCTGCTGGATGCAAGGTTCAGGATAATTCACAAGCAGCCCCTGATAATTCCGCAAAACGGTATGCGAAGGACTCATTGATACGATGTAATTTGGAAGTATCGGGATTTTGCCGCCGCCATAAGGTGCATCGACGACAAATGACGGTATCGCGATGCCGCTTACTCTGCCGCGGAGATATTCCATAATTTCAACGCCTTTTCGGATCGATGTGCGGAAATGCTCAACGCCCCGTACAAGGTCGCACTGGTAAAGATAATAAGGCCGAACGCGCATCTGAATCAGACCTTTGCAAAGCTGCTCGATTATTCTGGCGTCATCATTAACGCCCGCCAGCAGCACTGTCTGATTGCCAAGCGGAATACCAGCATCGGCAAGTTTTGCGCAAGCCTGCTTTGCCTGCGGTGTTATTTCGTTTGGATGGTTAAAATGCGTATTTATCCACAACGGATGATACTTTTTCAGCATATTAACCAGATTGTCCGTAACTCTCATCGGCATAACCACCGGCACGCGTGTCCCGATTCGGATTACCTGAACCGTTGGAACGCTCCGAAGTGCTGAAAGTACCATTTCGATGGATTCATCGCTCATCGTTAGCGGATCGCCGCCAGATACGATTACATCGCTTACTTCAGGGTGAGCGTTAAGATATTCGGTTACCTGTCTTAGTCTCGGCTGTGTTATGCAGCTTTCGCGAGAGCCTGCAATTCTTTTACGCGTACAATGCCTGCAATACATCGAGCACATTGTTGTTGCGATAAGCAAAACCCTGTCGCGGTAGCGGTGCACCATACCCGGCACAGGCATATCCTCATCTTCCGATAGCGGATCATCGCAAAGGAACAGCGGATCAACAAGTTCACGAGGCTGAGGAACTGCCATCGCAAAGATCGGGTCTGAAATATCAGCCTTGCGGATCAGCGAAGCGTAATAGGGCGTAATCGCCATTGGGAATTTTTGAATAACACCGTCAATGTGCGGAAATTTCAAACCAGGCAAATATTCCGCCAGTTGCTGCGCAGACTTCAACCTGTTTCTTATCTGCCATTTCCAATCGTTAAAATTGGGAGTCCCAGCAGCGTTATTCAAAGCGTTAAAATTAGGTGTGTCAGAGGCAGGCAAGTGCCTACCCGGAGGTTCATCTTCCTGATTATCCGCCGAATCCATCGGCGAATCTGCATCATTAAGCATATCTTCTTTCTGTAAAACCCGTTGTATAGAAAAGGACGACTTAAACACTAAGCCGTCCCTAAAAGTTTTATGATGCTATTTCAATACCCTGATTATCGGCGTTGTCAATAGTTTTTTGCATTTTTTTTGATAAATCCCCACTTTTTTTGTTTTTCACGGCACATCGATACTTAAAAGTACAGTCTTTATTCTTATAAGAGAACTAGCTTTTTAACTGATTTTAAATTTTTGCATAAAGTTGTCTAATTCATAAAATTTTTTTAGAAAGGAAAAATCATGGGATTCAATCCATTAAAAGAAAAGGGGATTCCGCTGGAAAATCAGGTTCAAAGCTGGCAGCAGATCAATCCGCAACCGTACGATAAAAATGAAATACATCCTTATACCAGAACTCGTATAATCCTTATGAATGGTATCGAAGTGGAAGGTGCGATTTTCAAACATCAATTCGCCAGGCACTGCAGCGATCCCGAAATTAACAGGCAGATCGCGATTACACGTGCCTTGGAACAGCAGCAGCAGAAAGTAATTAATTGGCTTTCACCCGCCGATGAATCAGCTATCGAGATTACAATCGGCTATGAACAGGTCGCGGTCGATCTTACCGCATGGCTTGCCCGTACTGAAAAAGACAAAACCGTCAAAGATGCCCTCGACTTTGCCTTGTTGGAAGATTTCGACCATCTTTACAGGTTTGCAAATCTTTTGGAATTAGAGGAAAACAAACAGGCAGAAAAAAGTGTTCGTGATTTAACGGAAATTATGCCCGGCAGACCTACCATCAGCGAACATCGCCATCCGTATGATAACATAAGAAAGCCGGTAGATTTTCAAACCGCCGACATTTTAACCAAGCTGCATATCCTAACTATTGTATCAGGCGAACAGCAAACAATGAATTTCTATATGAATGTCGGCAACCGGGCAAAAACTATGATTGGCAGAGGTCTTTATCAGGAAATAGCTCAAGTTGAGGAAGAGCACGTTTCGCACTACGAATCTCTCGCCGACCCGACTTCGACGTGGTTCGAAATGCTTGTGCTGCACGAATATAACGAATGCTATATGTATTATTCCTGCCTTGAATCAGAAGTTGATGAAAGGATGAAAAAGATTTGGCAGCATCACCTCGAAGAAGAAATAGGCCATCTGCACGCAGCTTTGGATTTAGCGAAGAAATTTGAAGGTATGGATGCTTCGGATATGATGCTTCCCGACCAGTTTCCTGAATTGACGGTATTCAAGTCGAATATCGATTATGTTCGTGATATTTTGAAAAACCAGATCGATCTAAATTGCGATGGATTCGATTATGTCGAAACCGACAGGTTGAGCAGGGATCACAGATTCCATCAGCATCAGGAAATCGTCAACGCAGGCATTGTTCCCAGCCAGGAAGTTGTTCAGGAACATATTGAGAGCAAAGGTATGGATTATCGGCTCGAGATGGAAGGCGAACATCCAGTTGAAAGATTACGAGAAAGACAGGTGGTTTTAGTTTAATTAATCCAACGTTTAAATATGAAAAGGCAGTTTCATAATGGAGCTGCCTTTTTTTACTTACTTAATTTACGGCGGCCTTGATATGATTCAATAAAATTGTAAGTGCAGGCTTGAGCATCTCACCGTGATTATGCCCCTGGATTTCGTATAGTTCAGTTTTTGTATGCCCGGCGACTTTCATCATACGCATCATGTACGCGTTTTCTTCATACCTTCCGAGCAGTTCCATATTTCTGTCGCCTGTGATCAAAATCAGAGCGGGGGCATCTGCACGTACATAATAGAGCGGCGCAAACTGGTCGATAATCGGCTGTTTGTCGGAAATTTTTCTTTCTTCACGAATAACCATGTGCGTTATCATCTGGCCGCTGCACGGAATAATGCCCGCGATTTTGTCGGCATCGATGTTGTATTTCGCAAGCCGGCTTTTGTCCAGACCAACAACGCTTACGAGATAACCACCTGCGGAATGACCAGCAATAAATATTTTATTTGGGTCGCCTCCGTATTTTTCGATGTTTCTGAAAGTCCAGGCAACAGCCGCTGCTGCATCTTCAATATACGCTGGGCAATTGACTTTTGGGTATAAGCGGTAATTGACAGCGACTACCGCGATTCCTTGTTGTTTCAATTCTTCAGGTATGCTTTTACTGCCGCCTTTTATTCCGCCGCCGTGAAACCATACTAACGTTGTGAAATGCGTTTTGTTGGTTGGGTAATATATATCAAGCCGACAACGCTCCGCAATGTACGCGTCGGATTTAGCTTCATTTGCGTCGCGGTATAATATGTCGTTTTCTGTTTTATATATAAGGTTTGGTTCTGCATAAACACTGGCAGAAAAAAACAGTGCGACAAATACAGCTAATAATGATGGATTAATTTTCATATTAATGCTGATGTTATGTGGAAATGATTATAAAGTCAAATGCTTTGCAAAAAAGGCCTTAAGTTGGGTTGTGTAAGCCGGTCCGAAAATAGAAAAATAAAATCACAAGAAAAACTGATTAATTAGTTTTGCATTTTTTGGGTCGGTGAGAAATTTTTGCCGTATCGCGCAAAGGAAAAATTGCGCAAACATTAATAACCGCACGGGGCAAACCGCGGCGGGCAAGCCTACCTGCAATTTATAGCCACTAAGACACAAAGACACTAAGAAATCATATATGTTATTTAAACCACGAGTTAACACTAATAAACATTAGTTATGAGATAGTTATTTATATTTAAAAAACGAGATTCTTCGCTGCGCTCAGAATGACAGAGGGGCTTACGGAAAATTTATTCGAAAATCCGCGCACGTTCGGTCTAATAGGTAAGGACAACAATAAATATCGCCTTAATAAGGCGCAATTAAATTTCCGCAAGTAAAAAGCAGTCCCTTATATTTTAAAAATGCTACATATAGATTAAAAATGCTACATGTGTTTTCAATATGCTATTGAAAACAGGTTTTAGGTGTTAGTTGCTAGTTGTTAGTTGCGCAAATTTTAAAAAAAGTGAAAAAGCAATGGATTTGGTATGAGTTTTCATGAAAAAGTGGGAAAAAAGTATGAAATTCGGGTTAAAATCACAAAAATTCAGAGAGCGTGGTTGCGCGGATTTTTAAATAGGGTTTAGGGGACAGGGGACAGGGGACAGGGTTTAGCGAGGGTGCAGGGGGGCAGTTAGTTAATCGCAGATTACGCGGATTATCACAGATTTTTTTTACCACGAAGAAAAAACGAAGTTTATAGACACGGATTAACGCGGATTGACACTGCTGATTTGTTTTAAGGCGTGTTCTGCGAACACTGTAAAAATTAAAAGAAAACTCTCTTTGAAGTAATCTACCTGCGGCGGATAAAACTTCAACCGAGTTTCCATTTTAATTTTCTCGTCCTTTCAGGACTTTGTCTTAAAACTTCAATCGAACAATAAGGCAATAGTAAGTAGTCAGTAACCAGTAGCAAATAGATTTTGAATCGGAAAGTAAAAAAAGAAAAGTGGAAAATGAAGCGTAGGGCAGAGTTGGTTACCGATTATTCTTTAGTTTGTTTTTCAAGAAAAAAGTGGTAGAAAAAAGCGGAAATTTTTGTTGTATACAAAATATTTACAAATATATATGATATATGCCTATGATCAATTATACAGAAAATGTACTGAAATATAATAAACCCCAAAATTTATTTTCCGCAGAGGTCTACTTGATATATGGAATTTAATATTGAAAAAGAGTTGCATGAGGCAGTCGAAAAATTAGAAGAAAGATTAAAAATCAAAAACGGATTTTTGGTGAATTTGCTTAATGAGGATGATTGGTCTTTTGTGATCAAATCTCATGCTTTAATTGAAGCTTCTGTTACAAACTGTCTGACGCATTTTTTGGGTTACGATAAATTGGCAAGTATATTCTCGCGATTGGAATTAGGCAGCAAATATTGTGGTAAGTTAGAATTTGCCAAAGAACTTGAATTGTTGTCGGACAATGAAAGGCGTTTTATATCATCTCTTTCACAGTTAAGAAACCAACTTGTCCATAATGTTACTGAAGTAAATTTTGATTTTCATAATTATATTAATAACATGGACTTTAATCAAAAGAAAAAATTCATAGATAATTTTGGGTATTGTTATTTAACTGAAAAAAGTGGAGGGCAATATGAAATTATAAATAAGGATTTGATTTTAGCCGAACCTAAAAAAACTATATGGCTAAGTCTTAGATTTGTATTAGCCACTATAAGTTTTTCTATAAATATAAATGTATCTGAACGAAAAGCATCTTTGCTTAAATCCCAAATATATGAATATCAAGAAGCAATAATACAATCATTAAAATCTACAAAGATATTACCGTAACCCAAAAGGCGGGGTGATAATATCCACCATGCCATAATCTCCTGCGAGGATTAAAATGATGGCCGGGCTAAACCCAATGATGAATATCCTGTCATAATGGCGTTTTGACCTATAAAAAGCACTTTTTGGCAGGCAAGAACAGAATGCAGAATGTAGAACTTAGAACATAGAAGGCCTTGTAGAATAAGCACTTAGAACGTAGAATATAGAACTTAGAAGTTGGCGGGGCGGTTTGGTCTGTTTTTTGCACTGTATTTCACCACGAAGGCACTAAGACCCTAAGTATTTTAAATGAAAAATCGTATATTATTACTTTATTAGGAGTTATAGGATTATGGCAGCGAAAAATTTAGCGTTTAACGCTGAAGCACGAGCAGCTTTACTCACAGGCGTAGAAAAACTGGCACGTGCTGTACGTTCCACACTTGGCCCACGCGGCAGGAACGCGATCATCGACAAAGGCTGGGGCGCACCGACCGTTACAAAAGACGGCGTAACCGTGGCTGAAGAAGTGGATTTAGTCGATAAAACCGAAAATATGGGCGCTAAACTCGTTAAAGAGGCGGCGAGCAAAACAAGTAAGATTGCCGGCGATGGTACGACGACCGCGACAGTGCTTACAGAAGCGATCTTCAAAGAAGCATATCGCAACATAGCGGCAGGCGCAGACCCAATGGCTCTTAACAGAGGTATTGGTCAGGCTGTTGATGCTGTTATGAAAGCATTGGTAAAACTTTCAAAGGCAGTTGATATTACCAAACGCGATGATATTGAAAACGTAGCATCAATCTCCGCGAATAACGATCGTGAAATCGGCAAGATTATGGCTGAAGCATTTATGAAACTCGGCAAAGACGGCGTTATCACAGTCGAGGAAGGCAAGAGTCTTGATACTACGCTGGATTATGTCGAAGGTATGCAGTTCGATCGCGGTTATCTTTCGCCGAACTTTGTAACAGACCCAGACAATATGAAATGCGAATTAGACAAGCCTTACATTCTTGTTTATGAAGATAAGATCAGCAGCGTTCAGAAACTGGTTCCAATTCTTGAAGCAGTTGCGAAAGCGAAAAAGCCTTTGCTTATCATTGCTGAAGATATTGAAGGCGAAGCACTGGCGACACTGGTTGTTAATAAACTTCGCGGCGTATTGAATATCGCTGCGGTTAAAGCACCGGGTTATGGCGACAGACGCAAAGCGATGCTGCAGGACCTTGCGGTTCTCACAGGCGCAGAGCCAATCTTCAAGGATTTGGGCGTTGAGCTTGATAAAGTAACATTGAAGCAGCTTGGTCGCGCAAAGAAAGTTACGATCGATAATGATAATACCGTGATCGTTGAAGGTGCAGGTTCACAGGATGCGATCAATGGTAGAATTAAAGAGATCAGAGCGGAAATTGACGCAACAACAAGCGATTATGACCGTGAGAAACTTCAGGAAAGATTAGCGAAACTGACAGGCGGCGTTGCACAGGTTAATGTTGGCGCGGCAACAGAATCTGAAATGAAGGAAAAGAAAGCACGTATCGAAGACGCATTACACGCGACACGCGCTGCGATCGAAGAAGGTATTGTGCCGGGCGGCGGAGTTGCATTGGTTAGATGCATTGAAGCTGTAAAGAAACTCAAACTCAATGGCGATGAAAAGACGGGTGCGGAAATTATCGCAAACGCTTTGAAAATGCCATGCTATTATATCGCTGAAAACGCTGGCGCGGTCGGCAATATCGTTATCAATAAAGTATCTGAAGGCCAGGGCGGTTTCGGATACAATGCTGACAGCGATACCTACGAAGACCTTATCGCGGCAGGCGTTATTGACCCTGTTAAAGTTACAAGAATCGCATTGCAGAACGCTGCTTCAGTTGCGGGCTTACTGCTGACTTGCGATTGTGTTGTAACCGAAAAACCAGATGCCAAGAAAGCCGGTGCCGGTATGCCTGGAGGAATGGGCGGCGGTATGGGTGGCATGGGCGGAATGGGTGGTATGGGCGGTATGCCTGGCATGGGCGGAATGGGCGGAATGGATATGTAATCCAGCCGCTAGTCGTTAGTTGATAGTCGATAGTTATTCGAATTTAATAAAAAAATTATGGAGATATAAAAATGAAACTTAAACCTTTAGATGACAGGATTGTTGTACAGCCGCAAGAGGCTGAAGAGAAAACAGCGGGCGGTATCGTTCTTCCAGATACTGCAAAAGAAAAACCACTTATGGGCAAAGTAATTTCAGTCGGCCCGGGCAAATTGCTGGATAGCGGCAAACGCAGTGAAGTTGCTGTGAAGAAAGGCGATGTTGTGCTGTTTGGTAAGTACGGCGGAAACGATATTAAAATTGACGGCGTTGAATATAAAATCCTGCATGAGAGCGATATTCTCGGCATAGTTGAGAAATGAGGTTGATATGGCTAAACAAATGATGTTTGATGATGCGGCAAGAGCACACCTGAAACAGGGACTTGCCAGTCTGGCGGCAGCGGTGAAAGTTACACTTGGACCGACAGGCAAAAACGTTCTTCTGCATAAAAGTTATGGTTCGCCGAAGATAACAAAAGACGGCGTTTCGGTAAGTAAGGAAATCGAACTGCCGGAACCATTCAAGAATATGGGCGCCAAAATGGTGAACCAAGCGGCGAGCAAGACAAGCGATGTTGTCGGCGATGGTACGACTACAGCGACTGTTCTGGCAGAAGCGATCTATAACGAAGGTTTGAAAAACGTAACAGCGGGCGCAAATCCAATGGCAATCAAACGCGGCATCGATAAGGCTGTGCAGGTTGTTGTTGATTTTATCGCATCGCAGAGCAAAAAAGTAAAAGGGCACGATGATATCGCGAAGGTTGCGGCTATCAGCGCGAATAATAATAAAGAGATCGGCGAGATACTTGCCAACGCAATGGATAAGGTCGGCAAAGAAGGCGTTATCGAAGTTGAAGAAGGCAAGGGTTTGCAGACAGAGCTGGAAGTTGTCGAAGGTATGCAGTTTGACCGCGGATATATTTCGCCATACTTCATCACCAACACAACCAGTATGGAAGCAGTTCTTGAAGACGCTTATGTTCTGCTTTATGAGAAAAAACTTTCGAGTATCGGCGAGATCGTTCCTCTGCTTGAGAAAATCGCACGAGTCGGCGCACAACTGCTGATCGTTGCTGAAGAAGTTGAAGGCGAAGCACTGGCAGCGCTTGTTATTAACAGGCTGCAGGGCGTTTTGAAGGTTTGTGCTGTAAAGGCTCCGGGATTCGGCGACAGACGCAAAGCTATGCTCGGTGATATTGCTGCTCTTACGGGCGGTGAAATGATCACTGAAGACCTTGGCATTAAACTTGAGAAAGTTGAATTGTCGCAGCTGGGCAGAGCGAAAAAGATTGTTGTTGCGAAAGAAAACACAACGATAATCGAAGGCGCGGGCACGAAGAAAGCCATTACCGCACGCTGTGAACAAATCCGCAAACAAGCCGAAGCGACAACAAGCGATTATGATCGTGAGAAATTGCAGGAAAGACTTGCGAAACTGACGGGCGGTGTTGCGGTTATTAAAGCCGGCGCTGCAACTGAAACAGAAATGAAAGAACGCAAAGATCTGCTTGACGACGCACTTCACGCAACGAAAGCTGCGGCTGAAGAAGGCGTGGTAGCAGGCGGCGGAGTTATTTATTTACGTGCAATCGAAAAAGTTAAAGCTGCGAAAAAACAGGCCAGCGGCGATGAGCAAATCGGTTTCGATATTATCGCGGCTGCTTTGAAAGCACCGACAAAACAGATTGCTGATAACGGCGATGAAGACGGCGATGTGATCGTTGAGAAACTGCTCGAACAATCAGGCAATATGGGCTATGATGCCAACGCGAGCAAATTCGTTGATATGGTTGAGGCTGGAGTTATTGATCCGGCTAAAGTATCGCGAAGCGCTCTGCAGAATGCGGCGTCGGTTGCCGGTTTGATGCTTACAACTAATGTTTTGATCACTGATTTAAAAGATGATGACAAGGAAAAGCCTGTAATAGAAGGCTCTGTCAGATAATTGAAAGTAAATGAGTAGATGAGTGGAAGGGTAAAAGAGTAAAACTCATAAACCCGTAAACTCATTTACTCATTCACAATTTGCTATGGCTAAACGCGATTACTACGAAGTCTTAGGTGTTGAGAAAACCGCCAGTGCGGATGATATAAAACGTTCATATCGTCGGCTGGCGATTAAATATCACCCTGATAAGAATCCCGGCGATAAGGAAGCGGAGGCGAAATTCAAGGAATGCGCCGAAGCGTACGAAGTTTTGAGCGATAGCGAGAAACGCTCGCGATATGACCAATATGGTCATGCGGGATTACAGGGTTCAGGAATTCATGACTATTCGAGAATGAACGTCGATGATATCTTCGGGGCGCTGAACCTCGAAGATATTCTCGGCGATTTATTTGGCGGAGGATTTGGCGGCGGACGCGCTAGACGCGGAGCTACCGCCAGAGGGCCGCGACGAGGTTATGATCTTGAGACGGAAGTCGAACTCACACTTGACGAAGTAGCGAAAGGCGTTGAGAAAAGCATAGAGTTTACACGGCAGGATGTTTGCGAAGAATGCGTCGGCAGCGGGGCGGCGAAAGGAAGCAGCCCATCGAAATGCCCGACGTGCGGCGGTTCTGGGCAGGTGGTTCGCTCAGGTATGGGCGGATTTTTCCAAATGGCGTCGACTTGTCCGCAATGCAGAGGCGCTGGTAAAATTATCAGTAATCCGTGCAAAAAGTGCAGGGGCAGCGGCAGGACATCAAAGAAACGACTTGTTACTGTAAAGATTCCCGCGGGCGTGCACGAAGGGCAGAGCGTGCGAATCAGCGGCGAAGGCGAGCCGGGGGTTGACGGCGGGCCGAGAGGCGATTTGTACTGCTATGTGCGATTGAAAGAGCATCCGTTCTTGCAAAGAGACGGGATAGATCTTGTCGCGACTGTTCCTATTAGTTTTACACAGGCATCGCTTGGCGGAGAAATTGAAGTTCCCAGTCTTAGTGGTATGCGTGAATTAAAAATACCGCCGGGGACGCAATATGGCGATGTGTTCAGAATTAAAGGGCAAGGTTTGCCGGATATTCGCACGAAACACAATGGTGATGAACTGGTGCAGGTAATGGTAGAGATACCGAAAAAACTGAACAGCCAGCAGGAAGAACTTTTGCGGGAATTTGCAAAGACGGAAGATAAAATTGTTCTGCCAAAGACAAAAGGTTTTTTTGACAAGCTGAAAGATTATTTTAATAACAAATAGGTAAAAGTATGAGTAAAGAAGATTCAAAAGAACCAGACGATAAAAAAGAAACTCCCGAAACCCAGCTTGAAAAACTTCAGGCTGAAAAGGGTGAGATTTTTGACAGGCTGCAGCGCGTGAGCGCAGAGTTTGCTAATTATCAGAAACGTTCGGTTAAACAGATTTCAGAATCAATCGCTTATGAAAAAGAACACATAATCAAATCGCTGCTGCCGATTTTGGATAATTTCGAGCATACGTTTACGCATTTAGATAAAGCAAGCGATGCGGCGGAATTGACAAAAGGCGTAAGGATGATTTATGATCAATTTGTTTCGATTCTTAAATCTCATGGAGTCGAGCAGATAATAGCGGTTGGTGAAAAATTCGATCCCGCCTATCATCAGGCACTGACGCAAAGAAGTGAGGCCGGCAAGGAAGATATGGTAGTTCTGGAAGAATACAGAACAGGTTATAAACTTGGCGATAAAATTTTACGGCCGACGATAGTGATAGTTAATAAGAAAGCGGCTACTGCACCGGAAGAGAAAACACAGGAAGAAACAGCACCTGACAGCGGCAGCGAAAACGGAGATTAACACCTATGCCTACTTATGAATATAAATGTGATAATTGCGAGCATTTTTTTGAAAAGTTTCAATCTATAACTGCACCGGTTTTGAAAAAATGCCCGGAATGCGGCAAGTCTACTTTAAAACGGCTCATTGGCACTGGCGCAGGCATTATATTTAAAGGCAGCGGATTTTATCAGACGGATTACAGAAGCGATTCATACACGCAATCCGCTAAAAAAGAAAATCCAAAAAAAGAAGAAAAAACAGAAACCAAATCCGAAACAAAAACGGAAGCTAAGAACGAAATAAAGAGCGAGACGAAAAAAACTTCAGAACCAAAAGCAGAGAAGAAAGAAAACAAAAAGTAGAGTCTTCGCGTGGGCTAAAGCCCACCCTACAATCAGATCAAGTGAAAATGTGCGACGTGGCACTATGACTTGTAACAAGGTTGCGATAGTCAGGCAGATGATTAGATAAAATATTCATCAGGCCTTCGACATCGTTTCTCCAATCACGATGTAATTCGCTTGCTACGCTGAACCAGTTCATTAATTGACATCCGGCGTTACTCATACGATGCCACGCGGCATAGCGTGCGGATTCGTTGAAAGTGCCCGAAGCATCTGTTACGATGAAAACTTCAAATCCTTCTTCCAACGCAGACAACGCTGGGAACGCAACGCAAACTTCTGTAACGATCCCGGCAATAATAAGCTGTTTACGGCCTGTATCTCTTACGCACTTTGTAAAATCCTCATTATCCCATGCGTTTATCTGGCCCGGTCTGGCTATGTAAGGAGCATCGGAAAACATTTTCTTTAATTCAGGGATTATTGGGCCATTGGGGCCATCCTCGAAACTGGTGGTTAAAACAACCGGAAGGTTGTAATATTTTGCAATATCTGCCAGTGCGAGGACGTTGTTGCGAAATTCATCCGCTGAAAAATCACGAACAAGTGAAAATAAGCCTGATTGATGATCAACGAATAATACTGCTGCATTGTTTTTTGAAAGTCTATTGTATTTAGCTGCCATGACCTTTTTCCTCAATTGAACACGATTTAATCAATAAATAACGGTTTTTAGAAATACTTAAAATATGATAGCATCAGCAACTATTGTTACAATCAAGAATATGCTTAATGATTTTGAGTAAAAAACTCATCCAGGAATTAAACAAATAGGATAATAATACGGATATTATTATTTCAAAAGGAAAAAAATGGCACAGGTAGCAATAGAAATGGTAAAAAATACGGGAATCGATTTTGATCGACTGATGACGCTTTTGATACGAAATGCCGCAGCAGAACTTACTACATATTATTACTACACAATACTTCGCGCAAACCTTATCGGATTGAAAGGAGAGGGCGTCAAGGAAATTGCCGAAACAGCAAGGATTGAAGACCGAAATCATTTCGAAGCATTGATGCCGAGGATTTACGAACTTGGCGGTAAACTTCCGGGCAATATGAATGACTTTCACGATATGTCCGCCTGCCCGCCCGCGAGGCTGCCCGATAATCCATCCGATGTGGAGGCTATTTTAAGAGTGCTGGTTGAAGCTGAAAGGTGTGCTGTGCGCGGATATACGGAAATATGCAATATGACGGTGGGCAAAGATCACAGAACTTATGAGTTGGCTTCGGCAATTCTCAATGAAGAAATCGAGCATGAATCATGGTTTTCCGAATTTCTCGGAGAAGGACCTTCGGGACATTTTCTTCGCAGAGGCGAAACATCGCCATTTGTTTCAAAATTTTTAAAGTAAATTTTGATAACTTATTAACGGACTTACACTATTAATTGGCAAGGACAGTGATAGTGAAGCTGGCGGGTTCGGAAGTTCCCTGCGGCTGGGTTTGCCGGAGGCTTTCAGATGAGGTCAGCACGGGTTTGTCGGGAACGATAAATTCTGATTCGGCGTTTTTGTTTGCGAAATAATTTTTCAAAATATCTGTGTCGGCAGCTTTGTTAATGGCGGCAATGTCTGCGGCCATCCTCAAACGCTGGTTATAAGTTCCAGCTTTGCAGATATCCAAAGTCTGGTGCGCGGAAACATTATTTACAGTAACGAATTTTCCCTGCTGCTGTGTGCCGACTTCCAAAATCGCATCGCTGCATTTTGGCCAAATAAAAGACAATTCTTCAACAAGGCCTACAAGTGCTTTTCTGTCGCAGCTTAATACGTATTTCACAGAATTGGTTTTTCTATCGACTGCTGAAGTTTTCTCGAAAAGCGAAGTATTCATTAATGCTTTGCCGACGAGCCAATCCGCCTCAATCGGATTTTCTGTGATCAGAGTAAGTCTGGCAATGAGAGGAACGGCAGGGCCTTTCGGAACTTCAACAAGTTTATCTTGTGCGGCTGCAACTGTCGGTGCGCCATCATCATAAACGACCTGCGGTTTTGCTTTTCGATGGAAAACATTATCAGCGAACTTTTGGCGAGCAGACTGCGGGACAAAAATATCCAGGATTACGTACGAAAGCATCGCAAGCAGGGCGAGCATAGCCGCGGCAGTAAGGAAATGACGGAGAACTAGTCTGCTTCTGCCTTTTTTATGCTGATAAATACCGGTATCCGCCAGGAGCATCTCGCGTTCGAGATTTCTTTTTACGCTTTCACAAAAACCTTCCGGCGCAGCAGAGGAACGCAATGAGCCGACCAGATTTTTGTAACGGCTTGCAGATTCGAACATCTGGCGTGCCTGCGAGTCGTTGTTTATCAGGCGTTTGATTTCATTGCTTTTGCGTTCATCGAGTTCATTATCGATGTAACTGTTAATCAATTCTTCAATATTTTCAATATCTTTCATTTTTTTTAAATCAGCTAATTGCTGCCTCGATAATGTCGCGGAGATTTTTTCTGCCGCGGGCAATCCTGCTTTTTACAGTTCCAATTTCCATATCGAGCGTTTGTGCGATTTCATTGTAGCTCATCTGCTCAATATCACGCAGAACAATCACAGCTCGCTGCTGGGGATCAAGTTTTTCCAAAGCCTTCAAAACCAAACCATTGACTTCTTTTTTCGCGGCAAGTTCCGAAGGTTCGGCTGATTTATTATCAACGAGATAATCCTTCAGTTGTTTGCCAGTATTTTCGTCTATTTCGTTTTGCAAAGATTCGAAATTAACTTTGTTGTTTTTCTTGCAGTAATTCAAAGTATGATTTACAGCAATTCTGAAAAGCCAAGTATAAAAACTGCTTTCCGCCCTGAAATCTTTGAGGCTCTGGATAGCTTTAACAAAACTATCCTGGGCCAGCTCGGCGGCATCGGCTTCGTTTCCACAGAGTTTCAGGATGGTATTGAAAATCCTGTCCTGATACTTGAGTATCAGTTTTTCAACGGCGGCCATATTGCCGACCATCGCCTGTGAAACAAGAGCCGCTTCGTCAATAGTAATATTGCCGGGAGCCACCTTTAATTGTTCCTGTATGAATTTGACCATTGCAGCCTTAAAAAGTTCCTAAAAATATTAAAAATATTACTAAGAATGAAAGTAAAACCTTCAACATCAAGGGTTTAAGCGGATTCTTTGCGTGCCGAATTATCGGATTCAAACAAATCAGCTTTACCTTCCACAACATCTTTTGTAATGGTGTATTTGCCCGGTTTTGGTTCCTCTGGAAGTCTGTACATTAAATTAATCATCAATTCCTCGGCTAATGCACGAAGCGCTCTTGCGCCTGTATCACGTTTGAGAGCTTTTTTAGCGATTGTTTTCAAAGCCTCATCCGTGAAATCGAGTTCGGCCTGTTCCATTTTGAAGAAAGTTTTATATTGTTTCACAAGAGCGTTCTTGGGCTTTGTGAGAATGTCTATTAAAGCATCTTCGTCGAGCGGAGAAAGACTTGTGATAACAGGGACTCTGCCGATAAATTCAGGAATCATACCATATTCGATGATGTCTTCGGGCATAACCTGTTCGAGGACGTTTGAATATTCAGTGTGTTTGTCGGCGGCTTGTTTGCTTTCAGAACCGAAGCCAATCATTTTTCTGCCGAGACGTTTTTTGATAATATTTTCAAGGCCTGTGAAAGTTCCGCCGCAGATAAAGAGAATATGCGTTGTATCCAACTGGATATACTGCTGTTCGGGATGTTTTCGGCCGCCTTGCGGAGGAATATTGGCGATTGTGCCTTCCAGCATCTTTAAAAGTGCCTGTTGGACGCCTTCGCCTGAAACGTCGCGTGTTATAGATACGTTCTGATTTGTTTTACCGATTTTGTCTATTTCATCGATATAAACGATGCCGCGCTGGGCAACTTCGATATCATAATCGGCATTCTGCAAAAGACGCAGTAAGAAATTTTCGACGTCTTCACCGACATAACCTGCTTCTGTAACGGTTGTCGCGTCGCAGATGGCGAATGGAACGTTTAATTCTCTTGCGAGAGTTTTTGCGAGCAAAGTTTTGCCTGAACCTGTTGGGCCGATGAGTAAAACATTCGATTTATCGATTTCAACTTCGCTGCTTTCCTTGTCGGTATGCAGTAGACGTTTATAGTGATTGTGCACGGCGACGGAAAGTATTTTTTTAGCGTGATCCTGACCAATTACGTACTGATCGAGGAATTCTTTGATCTGTCTTGGCTTGGGGACTTCCTCAAGAAGAAAGCCGGTGTGCGTCATTCGTCGTTTTTCCTGCCTGACGATGTTGTAACAAAGCTCGACACATTCAGGACATATATAAACTCCGCCCGGCCCTTCGACGAAGGCGTCTACCTGTTTTTTACTTCTACCGCAAAAGCTGCAAGTTTCCTTACGTTGTTTGTTGTTGTCTAATTTTCCCATTATAACCTTCTAAAAAGTACTATTTTAAACAAAAAATCAATGTTTTCAAGTTTTAAAAAATATGATTAATCCAAGTATAAGTACGAGTAAAAACCTGTCCAAAGAGCTATTTTTTATATTTTTACATTAAATTCTTAATGCAGTCAAAGTGAATATTGAATGGTCAAAATAAATGTTTCAATTTGTTAAAGGGCTATTGGATCAAATCGTAGCCCATTGTGAACGCGCTTTCGTTGATATAATAAAGGCCTTTTTTGCCTTTATAGAAGGCGCGTTTCATTCCGTTGACGACGGACTGCGGCTCAAGTATTCGCGTCTTTTTTATCATCGCGCCGAGCATAATCACGTTGGCGACTCTGATGTTTCCCATTCTAATCGCAAAATTAGTCGCGTCTATGCCAACGATGTCGAGATTTTTGCTATTAATTTTCGACATATCTATCATCGAGGAATTTACGATAACAGGGGAGTTTGGTAAAAGCGTGTCGATGTATTTAATGTATGATGGCGCGTTCATTATCATCGCGAGATTCGGACGCTCAATGATCGGTGAATCGATTTCGTGTTCTGAAATAGAGATAAGGGCTTTTGCTGTTCCGCCTCGGACTTCAGCGCCGTAAGATGCCATAGCACAGACGTTTTTGCCGGCATCTATGCAAGCATACGCAAGAACGTTGCCGGCGAGGATAACACCCTGGCCGCCAAATCCTGCTATCAACATATTAATTTCATTTTGCATATTATTCAATGTTTTTATAAACGCCTAATGGGAAGTAATTTATCATTTGTTCTTCGATGAATTGCAGTGCTTCGATTGGTGAAACTTTCCAGCCGACAGGACACATCGAAAGTATCTCGGCCATCGAAAAGCCAATACCATTGAGCTGATTCTGGAAAACTTTTCTAATTGCCGCTTTTGTTTTATTAATATTGCGAACGGAATTGATGCTCGTGCGTTCAAGATATTTTGTTTCTTCAAGTGTCGAAAGCAATTCGCAGACTCTGATAGGTTTGCCCATTCCTTTTATTGTTCTGCCGGAAGGGCAGGTTGTTGTTTTTTGTCCGACGAGAGTAGTCGGCGCCATTTGGCCGCCTGTCATACCGTAAGTCGCGTTGTTTACGAAAATGACGGAAAGATTTTCGCCGCGGTTTGCAGCGTGAATTATCTCGGCGGTTCCGATCGCGGCAAGGTCGCCATCGCCCTGATATATCAAAACGAATTTATCAGGATGGACGCGTTTGAGAGCGGTTCCGACGGCTGGTGCTCTGCCGTGAGCACATTCGATAATGTCGCAATGTATATAATCGTACAGGACAACTGCGCAGCCGACAGGGGCGGTGAGAATCATTTTTTCGCGAATGCCGAGTTCGTCAATCGCTTCGCCGATGAGACGTAAAATAATTCCATGACCGCAGCCGGGGCAATATTTCGTCGAGTCCTGCGTTATTGATTTAGGTTGTGATTTTACAATATTCATTTTTTGATTATTTCGCTAATTTTTTGGTAAACAGAATCGGGGGTTGGATTCCAGCCGCCTCCCATTCCGAAAAAGTGAATTTCCTTTTTCGATACAATGTCCATCAGGCTAAGATAGACGTCTTCGATCATTTGGCCTGTGCTCATTTCGACAACGAGGAATTTGGCGTTTTTGTTTTTCTTCGCTACTTCTACAAGTTCTACATCCGGCCATGGCCAAAGAGTTTTGGGTCTGAACAAACCGATTTTTGTTCCGTTGTTATTGTGTTTTTTAATCGCGGATTTAGCGATTCGGCTCGAAGCGCCATACGCGATAACGATAATATCCGCATTGTCGCAATTATATGTTTCGCACCAGCGAAGTTCAGATTTTATTTTATTATATTTCTCTTCAAGTTTGCGATTGTGCATTTCCAAACCGTTTGGCGGATTGAGATACAATGTTCTAATAACGTTTGGTTTTCTACCTACGCAGCCGGTGAGTGCCCAATCTTTTGGCGGCAATTTTTCAAACATTGGTTTGTATGGATGCATCTGGAACGGTTCGACAAGCTGGCCAATAATGCCATCGCTTTGAATCAAAACGGGCATTCTGTAATAGTCGGCTAAATCGAAGGCGTTCAGCGTCATATCGTAACATTCCTGCAAACAATTTGGCGCCAGTACGATGCAGCGATAATCGCCGTGGCCTCCGCCGCGAGTTGACTGGAAATAGTCCGCTTGGGATGCGTCGATATTTCCCAGGCCTGGGCCGCCGCGGCAGACATTAACAATAACGCAAGGCAATTCTGCGCCTGCGATATAGCTGATCCCTTCCTGCTTTAGGCTGATGCCCGGCGAAGATGATGAGGTCATAACGCGAACGCCCGCGGCTGCTGCGCCGAACACCATATTGATGGCTGCGACTTCGCTTTCGGCTTGTATAAAGACGAGGTTTTCTTCTTCCATTCTGCGAGACAGATATTCGGGCGTTTCAGTTTGCGGAGTGATTGGATATGCAAAATAGCACTGACAGCCTGCCTTGATCGCAGCTTCGCCGACGGCTTCATTGCCTTTCATCAACACTCTTTTTTCGTGTGATTCTGTATTATTATATTCAGCCATTAAATCCCTTATCTTGCTGAACCTGCGGTTTCGATTATTGTAAAGCAGCAGTCTGGGCAGATGAGATAGCACGCACCGCAACCGTTGCATTTTGCATCGACGATGGCAACGTAATCAAAACCTTTTTTATTACTGGTGCCGCTTTTTTGTATCGCGTTTGGAGTACAAACACCGATACACAGGTCGCAGCCCTTACATTTCTCAAGATTCATTATTGCTTTTTTAGCCATAGTATTTACTGTACCAAAGTATCTTTCAATACTTTTAATATACTTTTCTTTAGTTCAGGCAAATCATTTATAACTACCGACCAGACTACATCCGTATCTATTTCAAAGTAGCCATGTGCAAGTATATTTCTCATACCGATAATTTTAGACCATGGAATTTCATCGTATTTATCTCGCAACTGTTCAGATATTTTTGCGACAGCTTCACCTACAATGAAAAGATGGTGTATTATCCAATTTTGTACCAACTCATCATTATCGAAAGATTCCCTGCTTTTTTGGGAATATTTTTCAATCCTTTCTATTGCCTCAATGACATCAAGCAATCTTTCCCTGTCGCTTCTCATAATGCCATTGCTTCCTGTAAGACAGTTGTTCTTATGCGGGGTCGAAGTCCCTGTGGTGTTATAACATCCACATTGCAGCCTAATAAATTTTGCAGTTCCATAAGAAGGCCGCCCATATCAAAGAGGCTTCGGCCTTTTTCCATGTCCACAAGGAAATCCAAATCGCTGTGTTCATTAAAATCGCCTCTTGCGGCTGAACCAAAAACGCGAACGTTTTTTGCACCGTATCTTGAAGCTATTTCCAAGATTTGATTTCTATTAGCTTTTAATGTTTCTGTTAAATTCATCATAATAATCCTATTAACTTACCACAAGATTATAAGGTTTGCAACAAAACTTAAGTATAGATAAGACAAAGACTTGGAGGGTATCTGGATGGATTTTGATGGTATTTTGTAAAAGAGATTGACAAAAGGGGAGTTTGGCGGTAGAGTCTATATGTTTAGTGGTCTATAATATTTTATTTTTTGGAGGAAGAGAAGATGGAGAATTTTCTACGATTAAGCTGTTGATTTATCATTCTTTTAAGCACATCCATTTATGCAGGTACAATTCAATTAACAGCTACCGATCTTGGCAGTGGCAAAATTGCTATCGGCTATAATGTAATCAGCGGTTCTAATATACCCGTCGGAGTCGCATTAACAGCAACATTGACAAATGGAGCAACATTCAGCAGCATCATATCTACAAGTCCATTATTCCCATTATATCCCGGCACAATAGTATTTGATCAATATGATAACATTACGTACGCAGGAACGCCTGTTGCAATGTGGAGTCCAGGTTCTTTAGGCGGTATCGGAACAAGCGGTGTAACGCTTGAAGCGGCAGCACCATTATTGGTACAGCAAGCAGGATATAGGGACGCTAGGGATATAAATAGAGATGGTTTCATTGATACTAAAGATTTAGCTATCTTTGTCCAGGAATGGCTTGCATTTGATTTTGGTTTAGAAGGCGATATAAATGGGGATAACATTGTTAATATGTTTGATCTTGCAAATTTTGTCAGCAGCCAATCTATTCCGCTAAATTTATCGCAACTTTTTGTTCTACAAATTGATCTGAATGGAGCAGCGACATCTACATTATCTATTGTTCCAGAATCAACATATCGCGGAGGTGTGGTTCAGAATGACGGTACAGCTTTTTCTGCAATACCCGTAAGTCTAATTATACCAGAGCCGATGACGATTTTGCTTTTGAGTTTAGGCGCAATGGTTTTGAGAAAGAAAATAGGGTAAAGGAGATTCTTAAAATACGACGTTCGAAAGACAAAAATAAAAAGGCCGACGGATTAACCATCGGCTTTTTTTATGGCATTTTAGCAATAAACAAATTTTAGTTGTAAAGGCTGCAATTGTGTTATAATCCGTGTAATCAAAATGGGGGTTTGGTATGGAACTTATGGATAAGGCTTGTTCGGTTAAAGAAAGAATTTTGTCGATAGATGCTTTGCGCGGATTTGATATGTTCTGGCTTATCGGCGGCAACGAACTGGGGCGAAGTATTTTTCAGGTTTACAATCATCCAGTAACCGTGGCGATCAGCAATCAATTCAGCCATTCGCAATGGCGGGGATTTCATCTTGAAGATTTTATTTTTCCGCTTTTCCTTTTTATTGTCGGGCTGGTGCTGCCGTTCTCGATGGCCAAGCATATTCAGACAAATGAAAGGCCGGTCAGATTATATCTTCATATTTTTAAACGGACGGCAATTTTGTTTGTATTGGGAATGCTGGCGGGAGGCTTGCTGCTGAAATTTGAGGTGCGATGGGTAGGGGTTCTTCAACGGATAGCGGTGTGTTATATCATTGCCGCGATTTTGTTTCTGCATACCGGCTGGCGTACGCAGGCGTTTATTGCTGCCGGTATTTTGATCGTATCGTGGCCGATGATGACGATGCTGAATATGCCGGGGTATGATTGTATTTATCTGGACAAAGCTTTTCTAAAGGCTATGCCGAAAGTCGCTGAGACCGGTATCTGGATAATGTCTGTGCCGTCAACGCTGTTTGGTGTGCTTGCGGGACATTGGCTTCGGAGCAATAATTCAGGTAATCGCAAGTCTCTTTGTCTTGCAATGGGTGGTATGATTTTTATTTTGATCGCACTTGCTTTGGATAGAGCCGGTTATCTTGTTGTGTTTCGAGCTTGGACTGGTTCGTTCGTTATGTTGACGGCGGGACTATCAATGGTTTTGCTGTCAATTTTCTACTGGATAATCGATGTTAAGTGCTATAGGAAATGGGCTGCGTTTTTTGTCGTTATCGGCACAAACGCAATTTTAGCGTATTGGCTGCGGCGTTCGTCTATCATTGATTTTCAGAGCATAGCGAATTTCTTTGTTTTGGGATTCGCAACTCGGTGCGGGATTTTTGAGCCAATGGTTTTGGCGATTGGATTTACTGCTGTTCAGTGGCTTTTACTTTATTTCCTATATAGGCATAAAATTTTTCTCAAAGCCTAAGGTACTTACATAATGCAATATAATTTATTGTCTTCGATTTTGTAATATAGCGGGACGATTTTTATCTTTGGGTATTTTTTGCTCAATCTGTGTTTTTCGCTCAATACGAAATCGGTGGCGTTGCCGATTTCGTGCATCGGCGCTAAATTCATAAACTGTTCTTCGGCGGCTTCTTTTGTCCAGCCGGCGTTTTTAATCAAGCCTTCTATGAACTCCTTTTTTCGCGCGACTAAATTCACCATACCGCAATTATTGTGGGCGATCAATGCGATGTGTTTGACTTTTCCTACCGCAATCGCATAAGAAACTTTGAATTCGCTGTATCGCAGGTTTGCGCCGCCGGAGCGGATGATGAAAGCGAAATTGTCGGGGATTCGCAGGCATTTGCGATTGTCCATACACATTGCAATGAGCAGTTTTGCCTCTGAATACATCTCAAAAGGACGATTTGTATTGTGGTATTCGAGCAGACGGGCGATAGGAGTGTTTTGATAAATTTTTGGAATATCCGTCTTTTTTGAAATTGTCAGAATTTTATGTTTCATCACAATCCTTAGCTCATAAAAAGGCCGATGGGTGAAATCATCGGCCTTGGATGTTTTATTTATGACCCAGCCATAGTGATGGCTGGGCTAAACAGTATCTGATTACTTTTCGTCGAGGATTTCGATTGCTTTGAATTTTTTGCCTTCAAGGAATTCAAGGCTTGCGCCGCCGCCGGTTGAGACGTGGGTAACCTTGTCAGAGAGTTTCATTTTCTTGATCGCGCTTGCGCTGTCGCCGCCGCCAATGACGGTCTTTGCGCCATTCTTCTGCGTGGCATCAGCCACTGCCTGTGCGACCGCTTTTGTACCTTCATCGAAAGGCTTCATTTCGAAAACGCCCATTGGGCCGTTCCAAACTACCGTTTTTGCGTCTGCAAGTTTATCTATAAACAGTTTTCTTGAAGCCGGGCCAATATCCAGACCCATCCAGCCGTCTGGAATGTCGCCTGTTACAACTTTGTTCTCTGTGCCTTCCTTGACTTCTGTTGCGATCACATCGTCGACCGGGAGAATCAATTCGCAATTTGCGGCTTTGGCTTTTGCGAACAGTTCTTTTGCTTTTTCGATAAAATCGTCTTCGCAAAGGCTCTTGCCGATTTTTCTGCCTTGTGCTTTGAAGAATGTATAAGCCATAGCTCCGCCGATGATGATCTTATTAACTTTTGTCAGCAGGTTTTCGATAACAGCGAGTTTATCTGAAACTTTTGCGCCGCCGAGAATCGCAACGAACGGACAGACAGGATTGTTGACTGTATCGCCCAGGAATTTGAGTTCCTTTTCAACGAGGAAGCCGACAACTTTCGGTTTATTGCCCATCATTTGCGGTACTGTGAGCATCGAAGCGTTGTCGCGGTGAGCTGTTCCAAAAGCGTCATCGACATAAACATCGCCGAGGTCAGCGATCTGTTTTGCGAAATCGTCTTTTGTCTGACGAAGTGCGGCATCATCTTTTGCCTTTTTGTCTTTGATCTCTTCGGCTTTGTAGAAGCGAACGTTTTCGAGCAGCAGAACTTCGCCATCCTTCAACGCCATTGCTTTTGCCTTTACATCCGGGCCGATGCAGTCGTCAGCGAAGAATACATCTTTGCCAAGAAGCTCGCCAAGTCTTTTTGCGACTGGCTTCATTGTGAATTCGAGTTTCTTTTCGCCGTCTGGTCTGCCCAGGTGCGACATCAGAATAACTCTTCCGCCTTTTTCAACGATTGTCTTAATCGTCGGCAAAGCCATAACGATACGATTGTCTGATGTGATATTTCCATTTGCATCGATGGGTACGTTAAAATCGACTCTCATCAAAACTCTTTTACCTTTTACTTCAATGTCTGCTACTGTTTTTTTTGCCATAACAGTTTTCCTTTCCATATTATGTTAGCCACAGAGAACACAGAGGCCACAGAGATATTTTTAACAGCGTGGGCTAAGCCCACCCTACAAATTATAGTCTATTGATAAGATATTTCGCGGCGACGGTATTTAGTCTGCCTTTTTTGCACTGGCCGTTTTCGTAGCTTTGCAGAATCTCAAGGTCTGTTGTCCAGACCAAATCGCCCGGTGCTAAAAGCAGCATACTGCCGGGTTCGTAATTATTATATAATCGGCCTTCCTTATAATAGTAGTGCGTTGGGCAGGTTGCTGTCTTATAAGGTCTCATCATTGGTGGAACATCGCTAGGCGTAAACCAAAGTTTGATCTCCCGTTCCGCTTCCTCGGTGGTAGCAGATGTGTGGATGAGATTGTCCAATCTGTCGCCAATGATATTGCCTGCGTTGTCTTTAAGATTTACTACTGTACCAAGAGATCTGATGCAGCCTGGCTTTTCTTCCCTTGCTTTATGCGGATTCGTTGGGCCTGCAAGCGCACGGATGCGATCGAGAACGCCTGAACCTTCGCTCTGATAAACCATCGCGACTACTCTGCGTTTCCATTTATTCTCTTCTGTATAATGTACTTTGCCCATAATATAGTCGAGCAAAGACTCGAAAAACGGTTTGCCAATATGCTCAGCGTAATGTTCTTCGGCAAGCAGCCTTGATACATTCACAACTTTAGCGGCGGCAAATCGCGCACCGGTGTGAAATTCAGATAATTGTGAAAATATAAATCCAGTAATTGAGTTTTTAAGCGCATCAGGCTTGATGAGAACTAGTGTTTGTTCGAGCTGTTTTTCGTTCATACCGAGGGATTCCTTATTGTTTATTAAAAAAAAGCCCTGTCCGAAACGAACAGGGCTTGACTTACAAATTACTATTTAGCAATCTTCTTGAGGAGATCGATTGTACGGTTTGAATAACCCCACTCATTGTCATACCAGCTAACGAGTTTGAAGAAATTCTTGTTCAATTCGATCGAAGCGCCAGCATCGAAGATAGATGAACGGTTATCGTGAACGAAATCGCTTGATACAACTTCGTCTTCTGTGTAGCCGAGGATACCATTCAGGTATGTCTCGCTTGCTTTCTTCATCGCAGCTTTAATTTCTGCAAGTGATGTTTCTTTTACAGTTTTGAAAGTAAGGTCAACAACTGATACTGTTGGAACAGGAACGCGGAAAGCCATACCTGTTAGTTTGCCTTTTACTTCCGGCAGAACTAAAGCTACTGCTTTTGCGGCGCCTGTTGTTGACGGAATAACGTTTTGAGCAGCAGTACGGCCGCCTTTCCAATCTTTCTTTGATGGGCCATCGACTGTCTTCTGTGTTGCTGTGTAAGCGTGAACTGTAGTCATAAGACCTTCAGAAAGACCGAAGCCTTCTTTGAGCAGAACGTGAACAACCGGAGCGAGACAGTTTGTTGTGCAAGATGCGTTAGAAATTATATTGTGTTTCGCATCGTCATATTTATCATCGTTAACGCCCATAACGACTGTGATATCTTCACCCTTTGCAGGAGCGGTAATCAGAACTTTCTTTGCGCCGGCATCGATGTGGCCTTTTGCCTTTTCAGCGGCTGTAAACAAGCCTGTAGATTCGATAACGATCTGAACGCCGAGTTTTGCCCAAGGAAGTTCAGCAGGTGTTTTTGCGCTGACAACGAGAATGTCTTTGCCGTTTACAACCAGAACATCGTCAGATTCTTTATCTGGTGATGATTTCTTCGAGGTTACAGTACCGTTGAATTTGCCCTGTATTGAATCATATTTCAGCAGATAAGCGAGGTTATCTGCCGGAACGATATCGCCTACAGCTACTACGTCAAACTTTGAACCAAGCAGACCCTGCTCAACCAGAGCACGGAAAACAAGTCTACCAATTCGGCCAAAGCCATTGATTGCAATCTTTGTTGCCATCGAGAACTCCTTTAAAAACAATGATTTATGGTTTTTGAGATATTTATCTCAATATTACGACTAATTTATTATGAGTACGAATGTAAACAGAGTTTGGTTGCCTTTGTTACACCATTCGGAGATAGGATTTTAGGGGTACTGCAAATAGTTGTCAAGAACATATTTAATGTAATTTTAGGAGAAAAATAGCTATAAAAAAACCTGCCGAATCTAAATTCGGCAGGTCATCACCTCTGGGTTTGATACTAATTGTTCAGACTTATCCAAACAAAAGTACCGTTCAGAGGCATATTTTTCTTGTTCTTTTATTTAAAGAGCATTTATTCAGTAACTAAAGGTTTATTTGGATCAATTGCCGGTATATTAGGTTCAAACGGCATATTCGGGCCTGGTATATTCGGTTCCTGCATATTCGGATCAAATGGCATATTTGGCCCGTTCGGCAAATTTGGTTCGAACGGTGTCTGCTGTGCCGCTATCAATGATAAAGTTGCAAAACAAGCAATTCCCACAAGTACAACTAACAAATTTAAATTTCTTTTATTCATTTTTGTCTGCCTCATATACATAATCTTATACTATACGTTTCAAAAAAGCGAAATAAGGGTTATCCCTGTTTTCGTTGTTTCTTTTACTTAGAGCGTCTAGCAATGAATTTCTTGAATTATCTACTAACAAAGGTTAAGCTATTTAACAAGGAGTATTATTTATGCAGAATAAAATTATAGATTTTCATACACACGCTTTCAGTGATGAATTTGCCCCGAAAGCGATGGACGCTTTGACGCGTAACCATCCTGAAATTCCATATTTCCTCGATAGTACCATTGGATCACTGCTGAAATCTATGGATAACGCGGGAATTGAAAAGAGTGTTATATGCTCAATTGCGACAAAACCAAAGCAATTTAAAACCATTCTCGATTGGTCGCTGGAAATTCAATCAGATAGAATTATTCCACTTGGGTCTGTTCACCCGGCTGATACTGAACGAAATGAACACATCGCTCAAATCGCAAAAGCGGGGTTTAAAGGTATTAAGATGCATCCTTATTACCAGGATTTTTATCTTGATGAAGATGGGATGTATAAATTTTACGAACAGGTTATCAAAAACAATCTATTCCTTGTTATGCATACGGGTTTCGATGTCGCATTCGAATTTGTTGATAGGGCAGGGCCGACAAAGGTTCTAGAGGTTTTAAATAAATTTCCAGAACTCAAATTAATTACTACGCACTTTGGGGCGTGGCAGCAGTGGGATAAAGTCGCAGATGAAATCATCGGAAAAAATATTTATATGGAAATTTCATTTGCGCTCGATTATTTGGATACGGCGACCGCTAAGAAATTGTTGGAAACGCACCCAGCGGATTATATTCTCTTCGGTTCGGATAGTCCGTGGCGAAAACAGGATGAAACGCTTAATTTGCTGCGCAGGCTAAATCTTGAACCATCAAGAATGGAAAAAATTCTGTATAAAAACGCACAGCGATTATTAAATGTCTAAAAATTGCTAATATCGTCTTTTGTTCCGAAGATACCGTCTGCGCCGGCAGATAATAAAATATAAGTGTTCCTATTTTTCGGCGTTAAATACGTAGTGATGTTGTAATTGATTATTTCTTTGTAAAACGCTTCTTTGCCCAAATTGGCGCCATTGTGAAAGTCATCGTACGTATGATATTCCTCTTCTGTTCGGCCATAAGTCTTGATTGTAGCCAAGTCAAAGAATCTTTGGTTGTCTGTCCAGTCGTAAATCCAATTTTCACATTCAGTATAATCAATCGGCGGCAGTGTAGTATTGCCGATCAAAGCGGTGTTATCTATGAATTTCTCGGTTTTGTTGGCGCAGAAATAAAGAATCGGTGTGCCGGTTCTTATCATCTTATCTTCCCATTGTCTTGTTGCATAATTAAATTTCTTTATTGAGATTTGCTTTTGGTAATATAAATCAGAAATAATGGGATAAAAGTCTCTGACATCCATATTGGTATCATCGCCGGCAAGATTGGATAAGTTATCATATATTTGTACGGGGTTTACTAATAGGAATTTGTCTTTATCAATATATTCCTTTCGTTCCTGGAGCGTAAGGGAATACGGTTCGCCGGGTGTCATATTGCCGTCAGGTGTGTGGCCGAACAAATCACGGCCTACAAGAGATGCTGTGAGTTTATGCGCACCGTATACGCCAGTTGTTACATTCTCTTCGGAATCGGGATATTGATTTTCGTTCTCATTGGAATATGTTTCCAGACCCGCGCTGATGGCTCTAAATTGTGCCTTTTGCTGCAAATCCTTTGCGGTCATTCGGATTTTGCCGATCGACGGCACAAGTACGCCGATTAGTAGTGCAATGATACTGATAACAACCAATAACTCTATTAGGGTAAAGCCTTTTTTATACATTTGAGTTCTCCATCAAAAATTTAAATTCTATTCTTGAACGGAGAAATTCAAAGTAGGCAAAAAAATTAATTTAAATGCATTTTTTACCAGACAGGGTTTTATACTTATTCTTTACAGTGTTTGGATTAAAAGCCAGAAGGCAAAAAGCAGTCCGCCCGTGAGGGCAACGCTTAACCAGAAGCCCCAGGTGTCTTCCCAATCCCATTTGCAAAATTCCCAGCTTGATTTTGGGAAAAGTTTTGTATGGTCGAAACGCGTCGGGTTGGCATAACTCAATTCCAGTTCGGCTTTATCTTCTGCCGGGTCTGGTTTGACTTTGGTTTTCATTTTTACGTAGAAACGGTCGATGTTTTCATCCAAACCTATGTTCTTTGTAATATAGCTTATCGGGACAAGGATAAGGAATGGCAGGAGAATATCGACAAGATCCCTTGTTGTAAGCAGGGCGGCAGGTGTCATATTCTTTAAATCCAAACCAATTATTTTAGCGATTACAAGTTCAATATTGATTCTGCCGATGCCTGTCATTGGAGAATTTATATCTTCGGGATTGCTGCGTGCGACTTTCTCAAAGAAAATACTCTTTGGTGCAATCACAGTTTTTTCTGTTGTTATTTCGTTGGTCTGCTGGGTTAGCCATTGCGATTCTCTGAAAGCTTTAAACTTTGGCAATGTGCCGGGCAGAATGGCGAACAGAATCGAGCAGATAAGAACCTGTACGTAAACGGCTTTTAAAGTCAAACGCTTCCAGAAGAGCAACAGCATAACAGGTGCGCCGAAAATTACATTCAAAGATGGAAGCATTTTAAGAATATCCAGTATTCCGCCGCTGGCTATCGCGACATATACCGAAAGCAGAAGAATGAAAGCGATTGAAATTCGTGAAACTTTTACATAATGACTTTCGGATTTATTTTGAGCGAAAGGTTTGTATAGATGGCGTACGAAAAGGGCGGAAAGATAAATCGAAACGCCCGCGACGGTCGACATATTCGCCGCTAAAATGCCTGCGATCATAATGCCTTTAAGGCCTGTTCCGAGCAGATTGTTGCTCATAACGCCCCACGCTGTGTCCGGGTCTGAAATCGAGCCGCTGTAAAGTGCGTACGCGAGGAGGCCGCAAATCGCCCACATAATAGTGAGGACTCGTTTTGTGTAAGAGCCGCCGATGTTGCCGGTGCGCGCGGTTAGTTCGTCTTTGGCAGAGCCGTTGTTTGCCATATTGCCCTGATGGCCGGTGATGCCGATGACATAGTTTGCGATCATATACGCGATGATCGACCAGAATGTGAATTCGTTCAGGCCGGAGCCGAAAAGGTAGAGCATATTTTCTGGCAGTTTTGATGAGAAACCATCCCAGCCGCCAAGTTTGATTAATGCAATCGGTATCATCATTCCTGAAAAAGCTAGAATTAAGATTCCCTGAATGAATGTGTTCCACACGGTTGCTTTAAGGCCGCCCATCATTACATACGCGCCGACTGTGCCGATGTAAAGGGCGTAAAACCACCAGGATTTTGTATAAGATATGTATGCGCTGATTTTATCTTTCTTGTGTAATTCTTCGAGAGTTTTGTATCTTTCAATTTTTTGCGGGTCGAGCTGTTTGGCTTTGTACAGTTTATCAAGCTGTGTGTATTCGCGGAACATTTCGACCTGCTGCTTTTCATTAATGGTAAGTTTGGCATCAGGTTTTACGGTCATAGCCTGAAAGGTACGCAGGGAGATTTTGTTTGCGATGCCGATGTTAATCACGCTTAGCCAGATTCCGACCACAGCGTAAATACAGGCGAGGAATTTGCTTTGGAAACGTTCTTCGAAAAGTTCCGCCATAGTAACAAGGCGAACCCTTCTGAACCAGCCTGCGAGGAACCAATAATAAGGGCCTGTGAGGATAGGAGCAAGAAGCAGCCAAACGCCGCCAATACCTTTACTGAAAGCGGCAGCGGCAGTATTGACGGCCTGTCCCGCATCGGTAATGGTACTCATATTCATAAAGAATTGGAATAGTTTGCCAACTCCTCGGCCGGCTAAGAAGAAATCCTCCTGATTTTTGACTTTTCCAGAATGGCGTTTGCCAATGTAGGTCATTAATGCGAGGTATGCGAATAGTATTAATATATCGATGATATTGAAACCTAAGATACTCATCCTGACATCCTTTCGTACGATTCGAATCAATTCTAAAAATAGCAGATAAATAATCTGAAATCTACTTAAAACCGCGCAAAAAAGAAAGCGATATTGCGCAAAGAACTATGCCGCTTGACTTTTGAGCAAATAAAAAATAAATTGGTGAAGTTAGGCAGGCACAGATGTCTGCCCTTACATTCAGGAGCTGAAAATGAAAAAGGCAACAGTTTTGTTTGTTATCATTTCTTTGTTATTAACCAATATTTCTTGTGCGGTAGAGCCGCCGGTGAAATTGATGGTTCCGCCGCTTGCTTTTGATGATTCGAGTATTACGGTAATATGGGAGAAGCATGCCAATTATGCTGATGTTGTAAGTTATAATGTTTATATGGAAGGCTCGTTGATTGGTAATACGAAAAATCTATTTTACACTGCGAATGATTTGAATGCGGAAACGCCTTATTCGTTCACGGTAAAAGCTGTTGACGCAAATGGCAAGGAATCGCAGCCGAGTAATAAAATCATACAAAGCACGGCAGCCGAAATGAAAATTTTTGATGTAACCAAATATGGAGCTGTTGGCGACGGCAACACGCTAAATACCAAAGCAATTCAAAAAGCGATCGATGAATGCTCTAAAGGCGGCAAGGTTTTGATACCGGCAGGAACATTTGCCAGCGGAGCGTTGTTTTTGAAAAGCGATATGACCCTGCAAATCGACGGCATATTGCGTGGAAGCGATAAGGCTGGTGATTATCCGAAAACTACAATCAGATTTCCATACTACGCATCAGGAAATAATTATGCAGGCTTAATTAATGCTTATACGGATGAATACGGCAGTATTTCCAATGTTCGGATTTGCGGAAAAGGGACGGTAAACGGCGGTTCTGATGAAATCGGTTCGATCACAGGTCATAAAAATACAAAGCTGGGCGATAATCAGGCCGGCGCTGAAGGAAGTGATGACAGTGATAGATGCGATATGATCACAGTAAAAGGCGTTAATGGTTTATATATCGGCGGACTTAAAATGTATAACTCCGCGATGCACGTGATATTTATCAGCTATTGCAAAAATGTTACGATCGATGGGATTACGGTTGAGACATTCGATATTCATAACGCTGATGCTATCGATCTTGCGACGAGCGATACCGCCTATATATTTAATTGCAATCTTGACGCAGGCGATGATTGCATAAATTTCAACGCGGGAGTGGGGCAGCCTGGCGTTAAAGAAAATTTCCCGGATCAGAATATCAGGGTCTTTAACTGCATCGCGAAACGCGGGCACGGCGGAGTTGTGTTTGGCAGTTTTACCGGCGCGTGGATTCAAAATGTGCTTGTAGAAGATTGTCTTTTTGACGGAACAGACAGAGGTATTCGTTTTAAGACCGGCAAAAACCAGGGCGGCGGAGCGAGAAATGTAGTGTGCAGAGATATAACAATAAAAAATATGTTGAAGGAAGCGATATTTTTCGACAGTACTTATGAA
>MHYA01000212.1:35680-42451 GCA_001825675.1 Planctomycetes bacterium GWF2_42_9
GTGCTTTGCGAAAATACAAAAACTTATGGCATTTATATAAACGGTCTGCTGGAAAAACAACATACGAACATCAAATTGAGCAATGTTATGATTGACGGCGCTAAAAAAGGCGGAGCGTTTTTGAAAAATTGCAATACGTGTACGTTTGATAATATTGTATTTAAGAATGTTGCGAAGGATTGGGTAATAGATAATAATTCTACAGCGGAGTTGACGTTTAATAACTGCACGCCGAAACCGTAGATTGCCGCGGTCGTCCAAAGGACTCCCTCGCAATGACAAAAAAACGCACAACTGTCATTGCGAGAAGTTTTGCCAGGCAAAACTACGAAGCAATCTCAACTGCTTAACAAACCCATAGCTACTTATCACCCTTATTTGTGGAAGATGATTTCTACCAGTTTTTGGCTAATTCCATAAATTCAATAAAATTGATCATACAGTCATTGTCGTAATCATAATATTGCGTCTGGTCGCAATCTTCGCAAAGCCAAGCATCTGAAAGATAACGTACATCACTTATATTGACAATGTGATCAATGTTGAAATCGCCGTAAATTCTTGGGATTGCGTAAACTTCGTCTGTACACGCCGATTCTTTATATGCTGTACTAAGTGATGAAACAGCGTAATAATATGTCTGGCCGTAAACGAGTAAATTGTGAGTATAAGTCGAGACTGTTATAGGCGTGATTGTCAATTTTGTATATGGGCCGGTTGAACTTGTCGAATAATAAACGTTGTAACCTCTAAGATATGTTTCAGTGTTGTCGTTCCAATCGAGTGTAATTGATGAAGTGGTTGCTGATGCTTTCAGACCTGTAGGAATGGCAGGGGCACAAGGTTCGTTATTGTTTACGCCTGCGCCTGCCTGGACGATAAACCTCGAATCTGCGCCGGTGTCGAGACTGTAGGAGTATGGAGGAGTAAACACTGTATCGCCGCCGATACTGGTATGTATGTTTGTGCAACCAGACATATAATTGCCGCTGGCATATACTAAAGAAGTTGCCTCCTGCTCGTTGATAGGTTCATCAACTTTATAAAAGCAATTATTTTCGACTCGAAGCTGTGCTTCGTAGCCGGGGTGTATGCAGTAATCGTTACTGTTGCAATCGTAGTAATTGTTATAGATATGCACCTGCCCGAAACGGACTCGCGGCATTCTGCCAACGCAACGTTTTGACCACCAGTTATGATGGAATGTAATGTGGAGTTTGCCTCTGTCTCCGGTGTCTGAATCGGATGAGCCGACGAGATTCGCGAAATGGTGCGTGGTATTATAGATGCCGTATTCGTAATAAAATTTGCACCACGAAACAGTAATAAAATCAGCGCCGCCGCTAATATCTAGCAAGCCGTCAGGGGCGTTGTAAATATTGCAATGATTTACCCAGATATTGTGCGTACCGTCCTGAATTGTGATGCCGTCTGTCCAGGGATCTGTGCTTCCTTCATTTGCGTTGTAAGTGATATTTACGTTTTGAATAATGATATTGCTGACGCCGTTTTTGAGGTCTAAATGACCGTAAATGGTCGGCGATGTTCCGATGCCGATAATTGTTTTATTGGATTTGACATAAACGGTGTGATTTGAAATCGAAGACAAATCTATTGTGCCTGAAACCTGTATGATGAAAGGCGCTGAAGAAATTGCATAGCTGTTAAATTGTGCAGCTGTTGTTGGTGTAACTACAGTTCCCGCTGCGCCGCCTGTAACATTGTAAGGAGTGCCTGTTGTATCGGAAAAGCAAGCCCAGCCATCGGCCGCGAGAGTTTGCGAAACAGCGAAATTTACAACCGTAAAAAACGAAAGTAACAGACATATTTTTTTCATTCGCCCACCTGTTAGTCGGATTTATAATCTATTATTATACCAAAAAATATGAAAGGCAGGCAATGTAAAAAGGCTGTTTTAAAGGTTTTTGCGCAAATTTGTGTTTGTTATTGCGCGAAAATCAGGATTGCGAACGGTGCTGCTGACGATATTTTTGCGGCAGCATTCCGGTGATTTTCTTAAATGCGCGGCGCATATTCGATGTGTAATGGAAACCTGAACGGCTGGCGATTTCGTCTATCGGCAGGTTTGTTTCAATGAGCAGAATTTTAGCGATATCGAAATGAGCAAGAACGATTTCGTCGTGTATAGACCGCCCGATTGCTTTATGGAATCTCATTTGCAGTGAGCGTTTGCTCATACAGACACTATTTGCGATTTCGTTGACCTGCAGCGGTTTGTTGCTGTGCTCACGAATATATTTCATAGCCTGGATGATGTCGGGATCGCCGATCGCATAGACATCTGTCGAACCGCGGGTTTCAACGTGCGTTGGCGAAATTTCGACACATTGGCCGTGCATATCGTCTTTGCCGGAAATAATGTTGTCTAGCAGTGTCGCGGCGTTGTAGCCGGCTTTTTTGAAATTAAGAGCGATGCTCGAAAGCGGCGGATCACAAATGTTGCAAATCGCGTTATCGTTGTTGACGCCAAGAATCGCGACCTCATCAGGCATATTAATGTTTGCTTCTTTGGCTACATTAATTAAATGACACGCGAAAATATCACAGCTTGCGAGAATTGCGATCGGTTTGGGTAATTCTCTAAGCCATTTAACCAGTTCGTGCTGACCTGTGCCGACTGTTGAATTTATCCATAAACGCGTGAAAGGAGTAAAGTCGTTCAAAATCGGAATTTCTTTTTCTCTAAAGACGGCGACTTCGCGAGTTTTTTTGGTTAGGTATTGTGCGAAATGTTCGTATCTGTCGCGCGACCATTTTGCCTGCGTTAGCCCAAAATACGCAAAATTCTGAAATTCTTTATTTATCAGGTACTCGGCTGCCATTTCAGAAACCTGTTTTGAATTTGCGCTAATGTATGGCAGACTATACATATCCTGCACAGTAGAAAGAGCAACCACAGGGATGCCAAGCTGGTATAATTCTTTTGCTTTTGTTGCGGTTTGGGTGCTTACGAAAGCGCCTTTGCAGCCGCGTTTTTTAAGAAATTGAAGTGATTTGATTGAATTGTCCGGCCAAATGATTAATTGCCAGTCGCCTTTTGCGCGTATGTATTCGGTGATACCATCCATAATTCCCTCGGTGTTATGGTTGATGTTATTATGCGCAAAAGCTATTTTTATTCTTTCCTTCACCCTGGACGCTGCCTTGCATAACTAAATCATTAAAAGTTGGATTTATAAATAATTTAGCATCTATGTCGAATTTGTCAAGTGAGTAGTCAAAAACGCGCAAAATTTTATACCGTTTAATTGACTTTTAGGGTATTCGGATATATATTCGACCTGATAAAAGGATTTTTTGCGGGAGTTTTTGATTGAAAATTAAGACGATGCGTTTGATCGATCATTGGGTAGGGAGGCCTATTTGTTTTGTATTGACTGTTGTCAATAAACTTATTGGCATTTTTGTTACCCCAAAAGCACCTGCGAAATTCAACAGCATTCTCTTTATAAAACTTGCCGAACAGGGGGCAACAGTTCTTGCAGACTCTGCAATTCGCAAAGCAATCGAAATGGTGGGAAAAGAAAATGTTTATTTTCTTGTCTTTAAGCAAAACCGTTTCATTCTCGATGTGATGAATCTTATCCCAGCGAAAAATGTATTGACGATCGATGAAAAAAATATTTTTTCTTTATTTTTCGGGACAATCAGTTCGATTTTGAGTATTCGACGAATGCGTATCGATGCCGCGATTAATTTTGAGTTTTTCGCGAGATTTTCTGCGATCCTGACATATCTTAGCGGGGCAAAAGTCCGCGTCGGATTTCACACTTTTGCGGATGAATCGCCTTATGTGGGTGATTTAATGACGCACCGTATGAGCTATAATCCGCATTTACATACGAGTCAGACTTTTGAGACGATGGTTGACGCTTTAACACTGCCCGCAGAAGAAATGCCGAGAATGAATATTGAAGCGCCGGAATTGAAAGCTATTGAGTCGAAATTTGTTCCAGAGCAGCAGGAATTGAGTGAATTTAAAACATTATTCGAAAAAGAGGCGCAAACAAATAATTTTTCGCCTTTGATCCTTATCAATGCCAACGCTTCGGATATGCTGCCTTTGCGACGATGGCCGACTGAAAGATATGAAGAGCTTGCGAAGAGATTGATCGAAAAATTCCCTTCATTGCATATTGCTTTTACTGGTTCGTCTGAAGAAACTGAAAAGGCAATGCAAATAGTAAACGCGGTGAATTCGCAAAGATGTTTTTCGATGACTGGTAAAACTACATTGAAACAACTAATGCTGTTATATTGTCTTGCGGATGTGCTTATAACCAATGACAGCGGGCCTGCCCATTTTGCGGCATTGACCGATATTCAGGTTATAACGTTGTTTGGCCCTGAAACTCCGAAATTGTTTGGTGCGATTGGAGAAAGGTCTCATATTTTATGGAAAAATATTCCCTGCAGTCCGTGCGTGAGCGCATATAATAATCGAAATTCAGTCTGCGAAGATAATGTTTGTATGCAGCGAATAAGTGTCGATGAGGTTTTTGATTTGGTATGTCAACTGTGCCCGCAATAAAATTTGTTATCGTTGTTTTTTTCGCGGCGGCAATTCTATATGTACCGATTTTGTCCGCTGAATTTGTGTATGATGATATAGACCAGATACAAGTGGATTCTTATATTCATACGCCGGCAAATTTAGTTGATGTGATTACTTTAAAATCGATGACTATGGACAACATCGATAACAATCGGCCGGTGATGCAGCTTTCACTGATGATCGATTCGTTATTATACGGCAAATCGCCTGTGGGTTATCATCTTACAAATCTTATTCTGCACGCATTATGTTCTACGTTGGTTTTTATCGTATTATACAAACTCCTTGGCAGATTGAATAATGAGGCTGTTAATGTAAATCGATTATGGGCGTCTTTGGCAGCAAGTCTGATTTTCGCTGTGCATCCGATCAATAGCGAAGCTGTATGCGTAGTTACTTTTCGTGAAGATTTGCTTTCGACTTTTTTTATTCTGATTTCGCTGATTTTAGCCGAGCATTTTCCGACTACGTCGAAATTTAAAAATGTATTATTAACAGTCGGAATTTTCGTTTCAGTTTTTGCGGCTTCGGGTGCGAAAGAGGTTGGTGTTGCTGCGCCTTTTTATCTTTTGATTTACTGGTTTGTTTTCCGCAAAGCAGAACAATGGCGGTTATGGATAAAACCTATTGCGGCAGGGGTTGCGGCAGCGGGATTGTTTTTGTTTTTGCGGTTTACCATTATTCCGAAAGAAAGTGTGATATTTTTCGAGAAGGCCGAACGTCTGGGCGGTACAATCCTGGGTACGTTATCTATTCAGCCTCGCATTTGGCTATTCCAATTGCTTGAGATTTTTTGGCCTCCGTTAGTGTGTGCAGATGTTACCGGATACTCTATTCGATTTATAACGCTGGCATTCGCGGTTTTGGCTTTAATTGCCATTGTGTTTGCGGTTATATTTATCGGTAGAAGAAATTCGGCGTTTGCGGCAGGTGTTTTATTTTATGTTCTGGCAATTCTGCCTGTTTCTAATTTTATGGTAATATTCAGACCTGCTGCCGATCGATATCTGTATTTGCCTATGTTCGGAGTTTGCCTTGCGTTTGCGGCCCTAATTTACAAAATAAAATTCCAGAAAAAACTTTTCAAAATTATGGCATTTAGTTTTGCGGGTATTGTGATTTTATATTTAAGCATTTTTACCCTTGAACGTGAATTTGTGTGGCAAAACTCAATTTCACTTTGGCACGACACAATTAAAAAAAATTCTTGTTCATATACAGGCCATAGTAATTATGCTTTTGCGCTTTTTAAAAAAGGTCAGTACGAAAAAGCGATTCCTTTTCTGGCGCGTGCTTCATATATTAATCCAAAATCAGCCGATCCCATCGCGGCTCTTTCTATTGCGTTTGACGAATTACGAATGACAGAAAAAGCAAATGAATATGCCAAAAAAGCAATCGAGATGGATAAGCTATTTCTTGATCATAAAAACCTGATGCGTTTTTATGTCTGGACAATAAAAGACGCTGAAAAATTCCAAACGATTGTCGATAGAGTTACCAAAAATAATTAAGACAAGCCAATTACCTTTCCTCATTTATTTTCACAACATTATATTTATATGTACCTTTTTTTTAATATTTTTAATGGTTTGATAACTTGTTTTTAAGTAATTGTAAATACAATGCTTATGTATTGATTGAGTGATTTCGTGAAATGAAGGTTGTGGGTTTTGCAAGGAATGAGAAATGATAGATAAATATTTGAGGAATATGGTTTTAAGTGCTTTGCGCAAAATTGACTTTATTTCCGCGCAATATTGCCTTGTTATTTTTGCAAAGAATTAGAAAATAAATGGATAATAGCAGCAGTAACAAATAAGTGATCTGGCAGGTGCGTAACCTCTCGATCATATTTTCAATAGAACGTGGACGCGTGTATATTTTTTATTGTTTCTGTTTTAAGGAGAGCGAAGATGGAATTGAAAAAAGTTTTAGTTGTAGTGGTGATGTGTCTTATGGTTACGGGAGTATATGCTACAAACAGTTGGAAAGCTACAGGCGGAGAGATATATTGGTCACAAACCAGTGGTTGGACAAACGGCCTTCCCGCAGATATCGAACAAATCAAATTGGCTAATAACTCCGGCGTATATGCAGCCTGCACATTGAATTCCGATGCTGGTACTTTTACCACAAATAAAGTTACGATTGGCGGTACAGCGAATAGCGGATTATGGGCAGATTCTCCACAG
>MHYA01000212.1:42485-53192 GCA_001825675.1 Planctomycetes bacterium GWF2_42_9
GCAATGAAATGCAGGTTGGTGATTCTTCTTCAAAGAGAGGCCGAGTAACACAGACAGGCGGAACAGTGAACCTGACTGGTAAACTTGAAGTTGGTTATAAGAGTTCAGCCGGTTATGGCGGCACTTATACAATTTCGGGCGGTACTATCGCCGGATCAAACAATGGCAGACTTTATGTCGGCGGCGGCGGTGCTGCGGGTTCAGAAGGCGTATTAACGATTCAAGGCAGTGCTGCCAGTATCAATGTTGCTTATCTGTACGTTGGTTGCAGCACTTCGACAGGCACTTACGCAGGAAAAGGAACAGTTGCTTTTGAAATAGTAAACGGTGCTGTATCTGCAATTAATGCCGGAAGCGTTTATATTGATCCAATAAACGATGCCGCATCAATTACAAGTTTAATCGTTAACGGAACAGGTTCTGCGCCCACTAGCAATATCGTTCTTGTAAACAATACAGGCACAAATTCTGTAACGGGCATATTCGATGGTGCTGCTGAAGGTACGATATTCAATGTCAATGGAGTTAATATGACATTGTCTTATGTATACGCGGCCGGAGCGGATAAAATTGGTAATGACATTGCGTTAGTTATTCCTGAACCAATTACATTGGCATTGTTAGGTCTTGGCTTGGTTGCTGTAAGAAGAAAATAAAACAGAATACTATGTCTCGGGGCCGAATTCAAAAGTTCGGCCTCGAGTTATTTTTATAGCCGTTCTTTGAAAAGTATTGCGTTGGTATGATTCTTCAAGATTCAAAAACTGTAATTATAGAATATTTATATTTTTAATTTGAAGAAACAATCAAGATAATACTTTTATAGGAGGACAATGGTTATGAAAAATAGTATTACAATGACAATGCTGATAGTAACATCACTGCTTTGTGTCAGTGCGTGGGCATTCGACCCTGATACAGACAGCAGTTTGAAATTTCTTCTAAACTTTCAAAACAATCCAGATGACACACACACCACAGACGCAAAAGCAGGCATTACCGGCGAACTCCGTGATTTCAATTCACTTGAATTATATGTATTTAAACCGAACGGTATTCGCGGTGTTTATGCGGATTTCAATCAGCCTAATGATGCGAGCGCAGGGCCGGCAGTAGATAACACAACCGAACCTAATGATTGCTATTTAAGTTTTATGCCGAATGGTGATTTGTTTGAGTTTGGAGAGTTTGGATATCCGGGGCAGGACCAGACAACAATCTCTTTCTGGTTTAATATGCCCAATGTGGATTCTGGTACATTTATTCGTCACGAATCTGTAAACGATGATCCGGATGTCTACTTTTGGGAAATTCGGATGAATGACGGCAAAATGAGTTTCTATCATGGTAATAACTCTCTTCGATATGAAACTGCCAATACATTGTCAATGTTAGGCATTACCGCTAATACCTGGCATCATGTTACATTTGTTGTTGATAGAACGACTTGTATAATCACAAGCAATCCTACAACAAGTCTGACTACAAAACTATACATAGATGGGGCCGAAGTTCCAATCTATGTAACAGGTTTAAGCAGTTCTAATACGGCTTTGAACATAGATTCGTATCCATATTATAATTCACCGCTAATGGTTGGCGGCGGAAGCAAAAACTTCGACGGTTTAATGGGTGAATTACGTTTTTACGGGCGGGCATTGACGGCTATGGAAGTTAGTCTGCTCTATCAATATAATCCGTATGCCGCGCATGTTACGGCAATCACACCGATTCCCAAATTAACGAATGTACCGCTTACTACGGGCATAAGCTGGGGAGCATACTCCGGTGCTTCATCTGAAAAACTTTATTTTGGTGAAAGTCCGACGAGCTTAACCCAGGCTACGATTACCGATGCAAATAAAGCTTCTAATGCACAATTAGTCACAGCTCTTGGTAAATCATTGGAACTGGAGCATACATATTATTGGTATGTAAAATCGAGAGTTGGCAGCACAGATATTGACAGTCCTGTATGGTCGTTTACAGCAGAAAGCGGTAAAGCGACAAATCCTTCTCCTGTTAATGAAGAAGAAGATGTTGAAGTCAGCGATGTTAACCTTGCGTGGACAGGTTCTCCCAGTGCGGTCAGCTATGATGTTTACTATTCGACAGACAGAACGCTGGTAGAAACTCTTTCCGCAACTGCGTTAATTGCCAGTGGCAATACAACTTGTATCATTGAGGATGTTGATACGAGCTTAAGAGGTATGGATTATTACTGGTGCGTAGTAAGTAATTTTACGGGCGGGACAACCAAGACAGGCGATATATGGACATTCCGCAGCAGGCCTTATGAGCTTATCTTCAACACAAGGAAAAATCATGTAACCAGATACCAGGGACACGACATTCCCGCTCTTAGCTGTTCTTTACATTCCGACGGCTGGACGGATAACGTCGCAACAGGTTCTCTGGATACAGATGCGAATTTAGCGGTATTTACTTTCGCAAGCGGATTTAATTATGACAGACGTTATGATATTACTGTTGTACCTGTTTACAGGGCACAGGATGTTAACTCAACTACTAATGTTCGGCCGGTAAGTATTCGTGTAACGGGCGATTTCTATTTTGACGGCAGAATCAGGATTGCCGGCGAAGACATATTAACGACAACTAATGAAACTCCGCGAGCTTGTTCAGGCGGTTATCCCGGTCCGAGGGCCAATACTGATAAAACAAGTAATGCTCCCGATAATATTAGTTGGACAACTACGGCAGCAGTACCTGCCGGTTATCACACACGATTTGGTACAATGTCATCAAAGAACTTCTGGATGCCGAATGAAATAGGCAAAAATATATTTGGCCCGGGAGTTAGCCGTGCGATATCCCCATATAAGACAGGTGGCGGCGGCGGTTATGGCGGCAAGGGCGGTGAATGCGGACGTGGATATATGCATGGTTTGAACTGCACTGGCCCGACTTATGGTGATAAGGAAATTCCGAATCCATTTGGCGGCAGTGCTGGTGGTTGGGGCAATGCAGCGCCAGGGGCAGGCGGTGGCGGCGGTATTGAAATCATCGCAACTGGAAATGTTGTCTTTGATACAAATTCGGCAATACTCGCTAATGGCGGCAACTCATATTACGATGCTGTCAGCGGATCAAGCGGCACAGGAAGCGGCGGCAGCGGCGGTTCTGTCAAGATTATCGCAGGCGGCAATTTCGTTAATAAAGGCAGCATCAGCGTAAACGGCGGCAAAGGCGGCGACAGCAGCAATCAGGGTAACAATGTCGGCGGCGGCGGTGGCGGCGGACGTGTCGCGATTTATTATGGCGGTACTTTCACAAATACCGGCTTCATCACTGCCAAAGGCGGTGAGAAGGGTATTTATGCCGGAAGCGCAGGCAGTATATCTCTTGGTGAAAACGGACAAGATGGAACAACGTATTTTGTAAACACCAATGCGGTTTCTCCGAAGAAAGCATCGGCTCCAACCCCTGCAAACGGTGATAATCAATGCTGTATTGGAACGTCTGATCCGAATACGAACTTTAAACTGAAATGGTATTCCGGTTACGGTGCTACAAATGATAAAGTCTGGATTGGTACCAGCATCGCATCTATGGCGCCGACTGGGGCAACTATTCCTGCAACGCGTACTCAGCATAGCATTACCTACAGTGTACAGAATAATAAAACCTATTACTGGCAGGTTAAATCGGATAGTAATTCAATAGCGAGTGATATTTGGACGTTCAAAACTATTAATTGGAGATGTCCGCTTGATGCCATTGCAAACAATCATATATCCGGCCCTGAATGGGATATTAATGGCGATTGCGTTCTCAACGACGCAGATTTCTGGTATTTCGCAAAAGATTGGCGTGTTCCGCGTGTAACTGGTACGCAGAATTACACACTGGATTATGTAGATATGATTGGTTCCGTGCTTGTCTCAAACGGCGGTGAAATGCTTAGGTTCGCCAATGAATGGCTTGAATGTGTTAATAGAACCAATAATGGTTGTTATGGTTGGTAATTAACTGATCAAAGGTCAGATATGTGCAAAATAAGTAATATATTGGTTAAAGGGAAAAGCCATGAAAACTAAAAAAGAGTTAGGGTTTACGTTGGTGGAGTTACTGGTTGTAATTTCAATTATCGCAATTTTACTTGCGGTATTGCTTCCATCGCTGCAAAAAGCAAGGGAATTGGCCAAGCGAACAATCTGCTCCAACCAGGTCAAACAAATAGGTATCGGTATGACTGGATATGCGATGGATTTTTCTGATAAAATGCCATGGTCTGGTGGCAATACAAACGGTGTACCTGATGATACAAAAGACGAGTCTACGCTGCATTTATCTGTTATCTGGCGAACCGGGCATAATGCTAAAGACGGCCTATTCCAGAATCAAAATGCTAACTGTATTTGCGGAAATCCGGGAAAAGCATATCCTATGAGATTGGCTTGTTTGTTCGCTGGAAACTTTATCAAAGATGGAAGAGTATTTTATTGTCCTGCAAATACTACAGAAAACCGGAAATATGATGCTTATACTAATCAGAACCCGGCACTTGGTGGACCAAGTTCAGAATGGGGCAGACCGCATCAGATGATTAATGTTAAACAAAACAGTGAAAACGATTGGATACGCTCTGGTTTTGACTATTATCCAATCGACAGAAATTGTAAAAATGCTCCTCCGTATCAGGGTATGGAAAAGGTTTCAATGTTTTATGTCCCAAAGACAACGTGCAGAAAATTTTCCAACCTTAGTATTAAGACTCCATATCTTACCGATGTTCTTATGGATCCGACTGCTGTAAGCCACAAGAGTGGTTTGCGGAAAGTAGGTGATATAGTGCGTGCCAAAGGCGCAGGCGTAAATTCATTGTTTAAAGATGGAAGCGTTACATTTGTGAAAGATACCAAGGTCAATAGTAATTTTTCGTCTAAAAGCAATGATAATGAAAGTCTGTTTGATAATACGATTTGGCCTTATTGCCCCGGAGTGAATGAACGTGAAGAAGTAAAACCGCAGGTCTTCTATTATTATATGTATGAACTGATTGGCAAGTGCAGGTAAGTAAATAAGGATATTTAAAACAGAACCCTATATGGCTTTAAAATAATTAAAACAGGCCGGCCTGTCTTTTAAGGCCGGCCTTTTGTGTAATATGAAATGATTTATGCTAAAAAAAATATTTCAATCTGCTTTGGTTCTGTCTTTTCTGTTCGCATATTTTGCATTCGCAGAAGATGTTAGAATATTTGATGTTCGTGAGTACGGTGCAAAAGGTGATGCTCAAACCATCGATACTAACGCGATTCAAAATGCTATTAATGATTGCGCTAAAATCGGCGGAGGAATTGTCAGGATTTCAAGTGGAACGTATTTGAGCAAGCCGATTTTTCTAAAAAATAAAGTTATGCTTCAACTAGATGAAGGTGCGAAGCTCAAAGCGACAGATGAACCGCAGGATTTTCTTAAGAAAGGGCGGTCGCTTGAAACCGTAAAAAGCAGCAGTGATTTCGAAGCGTTTGTCGGCGGGAAAAATCTTACTGATGTGGCGATTACAGGAAAAGGAATTATAGATGGTTCCGGCCTGCGATGGTGGATACCCGCGGAACGCGCTCGCGAAAAACAAGCGGGCTATACGAGTCCGAGACCGAGGCTTGTGATTTTTGAAAATTGCACTAATGTAAAAATCAGCGGCGTATCGCTGGTTAATTCGCCGAGTTTTCATCTTGTTCCGAAAAGATGTGAAAATGTGCTTATCGAAGGTGTTACTATTCGATGTCCATCAGTTGCACCAAATACAGATGCTATAGATCCATCAGAATGTCAGAATGTACGTATTTCAAAATGTTTGATTGATGTGGGTGATGATAATATCGCGATCAAATCTGGGAAACAGAATCCGCTGTATCCCAACCGTGCCTGTGCGAATATAGTTGTTTCAGATTGCAGATTCATTCACGGCCATGGTATGTCTATCGGCAGTGAAACAAACGGCGGAGTTTTTAATGTGCTTGTTGAAAATTGTACTTTTGAAAGGCTAGCCAGTGGAATCAGAATCAAATCGTCCCGCGGCAAAGGCGGCCTTGTGGAAAACATTACGTACCGAAACATAATAATGAATAACGTGAAAATCCCGATAAATATTTCTTCCTGGTATCAGGAAGATATTGAAGATGAGTCGGTGCAACCTAAAACGCCGCTTACCCCTGAATTCCGCAATATACGCATTCAAAATGTAATTGCGACAAGCCCTTATGGCACAATAGATATTATCGAGCGGATGACCGATTTGCTTTATTACTGTTATGCGTACCATGATTTCCTTGAGCCTCGCAACGCGGGAATGATTGTCGGCTTGCCTGAAAGTAAAATTACCAATGTGCTGCTGGAGAACGTTTATATCAAAGCCGGGCAAAGTATGAGGATTCAAAACGCTGAAGATATAAAGTTTAAAAATGTAAAAATTGAAACAGTTGATCCCGAAAATATTATTTTGAAAAACGCGAAAGTCGCGGAATTGTAAATAGTGTAAAAGGTGTTTCGATGAGAAAAATTCGAATAGTAACGATTGGCGGATTTGGGCATATTGATGCTGTTTTCCGCGATTTAGCTGTTTCGGATGAAGTCGAACTGGCAGGGATGGCACCGGCTTACGAAAATGAAGACATTTCAAAGTTTGTTAATCTTCCGCCCGCGGCAGGTAAAAAATTGCAGTACAGAAATTATAAGGAAATGCTGAAGGATTTGAAGCCTGATGCTGCGGTCATTAGTTCCAGACTGGATTTGATTCCGCAATTAATAATGGATGCCGCAGACGCAGGATGTCATATTGTCGCTGAAAAACCACTTGCGCTGGATATACAAAAACTGGAAAACGTGCAAAAATGTGTTAAGCAGAATCTTGTCAATCTGACCGCGATGCTGACGATGCGAAGCGATCCGCAGTTTGTCGCGGCAAAGCAGGTCTACGACAGCGGAGTTATCGGGCAGGCTGTTCTTGTCAACGGCAGAAAAAGTTATAAATGGGGCACTCGGCCGGACTGGTTCGGTGAAAAAGACAAATATGGCGGAACTATCGGCTGGGTCGGTATTCACGCGTTTGATTTTATAAATTATGTTACAGGGCTGAACTTTACGAAAGTTGCCGCTATGAAAGGCAATCTTGCACACACCGACAGAATTGCCTGCGAAGATAATTGCGTAATAATCGCGGAATTGAGCAATGGCGGCCACGCTACAATTAGTATTGATTATTGCAGGCCGGAAATCGCGCCGACGCACGGCGATGACTGGATTAGAGTTGTCGGCACAAAAGGTGTTCTTGAGGCGAGTTTGTCAAAAAAGAACTGTACGGTTATAAGTGATGAAAAGGGTGTTTTTGAGCAGTCTTTGCCAGAAAGAAAGGATATGATTTTCCGAAGATTTCTTCTGAATACTGCCAAGGGTCAAACGCAAGAAAATGAAAACCTGAAAAATACTTCATTTATGCTGACGAAAATATGTCTGCTAGTAAATAAATCGGCCGAGCAGCATAAATTCCTTGATATAGCGTAATCTATTTTACATTGTACTCAAAAAAATCGAAATCAGCGGATAGTTTAGTCCACGCTAAATCCTGTACGCAGATCCCAACGAATGCGCCGGTGAAAGAGCCTTCATTACATGCTTCATCGCTTAATGTGGTGATGTCAAACGTTTCGTTTATTCTGTTCCATTGTTTGCCGTTGAAAGAATACGAAAGATATAATTTGTCATAATCAATTTCTGCTTTCAGAAAGCAGCCTTTTTCCGTCAGCGGAAAAACTTGCGAAGACAATTCTTTATATTCGTCATTTATACTGGTGCAGACAGTAACGCATTTACCAACGTTATCATAATTTGTTACTTTGATATAATAGTAATTTTGCGTGTCATAAATACAAATCAAGCCTGCGGCCTGCTGGAAAGTTTTCGGTTCGAATTCGACATATGTTTCAGCGGTACTGTTGAGACTCGTTATTCTTCTTGCGACCATACTCTGGCGGTGTTTGGAGCCGAGCGATTCTCTGCCGTAGATGCGGAGCCAGCCGGGCCTTTGTGCAAGCGATAACCAGCTTTCATCCGGCGGCACTCTCAATGTGCTGAAATGCTTGTTCAATATTTTGCTGTCGAAATTTTCTCTTGCAGGTTCGGCAGCGAATGGATGCAAAGGCAAATCAGGAGCAGGCACTATTACCTGTGGAAGATTAGTATTGTTTTCCAGGTGCAGCCAGCCGTCATCAGACCATTTTACTTTTTGGATCGCGGTTTCTCTGCCCATAACACATCTATCTTTTCCATCTTTCTTAATCGGCCTGCCGCAAAGATGAACCATATACCATTGATCTGTCTGCGTTTGGACAAGCGATGCGTGGCCGGCTCTTGTTAACGGGCTGTCAGGCGTGTTTCTTGCCGTAAGGACTGGATTGTCCGGCTGGATTTCGTAAGGCCCCAAAAGATTTTTCGACCTTGCGAGAGTAACAGCGTGTCCCTGACCGGTTCCACCTTCTGCTGTCATCAAATAATAATAGCCGTTGAGTTTGTAAATATGCGGGCCTTCGGTTACGCCTAAACTGCTGCCTTTGAAAATGTTCGTAATGGGACCGATGAGTTTTTTTGTGTTAGGGTCGTATTGTTGAATAATGATTCCTGCGAAAACATCAGACCTTTCATATCTAAAGTCCCAAAGCATATTCAACAGCCATTTTTTGCCATCGTCATCGTGGAACATCGACGGGTCAAAACCGGAACTGTTCAGATAAACAGGTTCTGACCATGGGCCGTTAATGTCTTTGGCAGTGATCAGATAATTATGAACATCTTTGTATGGACCGGCGAAATGTTTAACGTCAGAATAGACTAAATAAAATAATCCGTCAGAATATGTCAGGCAGGGCGCCCAGACACCGCCGGATGTTGGATTGCCGCGTAGGTCGATATATTTTGTTGAGTTGAGCGCATAACAGGCCAGTTCCCAGTTGACGAGGTCTTTGGAGTGGTGAATCGCAACGCCGGGAAACCATTCGAACGTTGATGTAGCGATATAATAATCATCGTTTACGAGGACTATTGAGGGATCAGGATTAAAGCCCCGCAGAATTGGATTTTCAATCATTTGAGTGCCTTTCGCAAAATTGCTGCAGAAAAGAATTAAACATACGGCCGAGAAGGTATATGCTGTTTTCATTTTTTCTCCAAAAAATTTCTGCGTGGAGGAAAATACGGTTGGACGATTATCGAACTGCTTTATCTGTCCATCCTATCACTTTTGACCCGTCGATTGGGGCGGAAATCCCGCTTTGGGGCCAAAAACAATGTATAATTATACAAGGTGCCGTTGCTATAGGCAACTCGAATATCTAATCCCACACAAACATAACTATTAAAACAAGCACCGAGGCTGATTGTGATTGGTAAGCAGGAATGCTGACAGGAAGTTTTTTTTATTAAGTTTTCTTATTAAGAATGTTGACGTTTTAAGCCAGATTTGGTACATTAATCAAGTTATGGTCGATAATATTAAAAATCTAAAAATTATAAATGCTTTCACCTTCGGAGGAAATACAGGCTCTTTTTTGAGCAATCTCCGATTTTTAAAGCATATCTGGGGTATATGTCCACCGTAATCAATCTTTAAGTCAGCACATCTTGCCTGTTGGCTATTTCTCTTCTTGCCGCACATTTAATCAGCCGGCCTGCCATAATATTAACCCTTTTTTATTTTTGAAAAATGAATACTACTACAGCTATAGAAAACCATAATTATTATCAGGAGATATCTAAAAGACGGACATTCGCCATTGTCTCGCACCCTGATGCTGGAAAAACGACATTGACAGAAAAATTCCTGCTTTATGGCGGAGCAGTTAATCTGGCGGGTTCGGTAACTTCACGTAAGCACCAAAGAGCCACCACTTCAGACTGGATGGAGCTGGAAAAAAAGCGAGGCATATCCATAAGTTCTACTGTCCTGCAATTCGAATATGGTGGGTTTAATGTCAATTTGTTGGATACGCCGGGGCACAAAGATTTTTCGGAAGACACTTACAGGGTATTAATGGCAGTGGATGCAGCCATTATGGTTATTGACGCCGGAAAAGGAATTGAGAGCCAGACTCGCAAGCTATTCGAAGTTTGTCGTCAAAGGGGTGTGCCAATCTTTACGTTTATTAACAAGATGGATAGGCCCACGCTTGATCCGATGGCACTGCTTGATGACTTGGAAAATGTGCTTGGCATATCTGCATACCCGATGAATTGGCCATTGGGTACAGGTTTTGAATTTAAGGGTGTTTGGGAACGCCGCTCGAAGTTTGCCCATCTTTATGAACGTACCACAGGCGGCTCTTATCGGGCACCGGTTTCGATAACCAGTTTATCAGATCCGATAGTACGTAACCGTTTAGATGAGACAACTTATCAAACGGTCTGCGACGAAATTTCAATGCTTGATGGTGCGGGCGCAGAATTTCAGCTTAACGAAGTGATGGCAGGAAAGCTTACGCCTGTTTATTTCGGGAGCGCTTTAAATAATTTTGGAGTACAGCTTTTGCTTGACGGGTTTTTAGAGCATTCCTCACCGCCTTTAGGCAGGAAATGCGGAACAGAGACAATTGAGCCGGCCGATCCATTTTTTTCTGGATTCATATTCAAAATCCAGGCTAACATGGATCCTCGCCACCGTGACCGTATTGCCTTTGTTCGGATAGTCTC
>MHYA01000212.1:53213-81423 GCA_001825675.1 Planctomycetes bacterium GWF2_42_9
GACAGTTACTCATGTTCAGAGCGGGAAAACTATTCGATTATCCAATGCGGCTAAGCTCTTTGGTCGAGACCGAGAGACCATAGAAACCGCATATGCAGGTGACGTAATTGGCATCATGGGCAATTCGAGTCTATGTATTGGCGATACATTGACAGCTAATCCATCTATAACTTACAACGAGATTCCACGCTTTGCTCCTGAATGTTTCGCATACCTGGAGAACCCAAAAGCAGGAAATTCCAAGCGATTCCGCAGTGGTTTAACTCAGTTACTTCAGGAAGGCGTAGTACAAACCTTTGAGATGCCATACGACACACGTAACGTGCCGCTGCTAGGTGCTGTAGGCCCGCTGCAATTTGAAATTGTGCAATACAGGCTTGAGAGCGAGTATGGAGCAACTTCCCGGATAGTAAATGCGCCTTGGGAATTGTCTAGATGGCTTTCGCCTGATTCGAACTTTGAGAATATAAAGCTGCCGCATGGGGTAAGTCGGGCGTTTGATGGTCAAAAAAGGCCAGTACTTTTGTTTTCAGATAACTGGTGTCTAAAATATTTTCAAAATCAGAATGCCAATATAGAAGTTAGAAACACGCCTTTTACATAATTTAAAAATAAATTTCCTGTTTTAATTTATCAATCAGAATTAAATAAAGAAGAGCATGTGTAAGAAAACACGAAAACGCATACAGGTACTCAAGGATAGATTGCAAAAACCGTAACGGCCGCAATACATCAAACGGATGCCGGATGAGGCTCAACAAGTGCGGCAGGAAATCGAGGCTATTAAAGAAGAACTTCGGATTTTGAAAAAATAATGAAAGAAAAAAACATAGAATCCGTTACATCGTGTAAAATAAAAGGCTGCCGAGTATGTCTAAATGGTTGGGCAGAGTCAGTCAAAGTTGGTGAACTTGATTATTGGCATTGTCCCAATTGTGCCGCGATGTTTCTTGACGAAGCACATCTTCCAAATAGGCAAGCAGAATATGAGCGATATCTGCTGCACAAAAATGATCCTTATGATTTACGCTATCGGAATTTCCTTATGAAACTCTATGAACCTTTGCTGGAAAAACTTCGGCCGGGTATGAAAGGTTTGGATTTCGGCTGCGGCAGCGGCCCTGCGTTAGGAACTATGTTCATTGAAAAAAGATACGATGTTGCCTTTTATGATCCTTTTTTTTATCCTGATACCTCCGTTCTGAACCGGACTTATGATTTTATTATATGTAGCGAGGTGATTGAACACTTTCATCGTCCCGCACATGAGTTTTGTAAACTTGACGCCATGCTGAATTTGGGTGGTTGGCTTGGCATCATGACCTGCTTTCTCCCTAATGAAACACAATTTGCAAATTGGCATTACCGTTCCGATCTAACGCATGTTGCGTTTTACTGCGAAAAAACTTTTGAATACATCGCATGGCAGTTTGGATGGAATTATGAAATTAAGGCAAAGGACATTGTGCTGATGCAGAGGAATGCCACATCTGTTCCGCTAAGTAGACGATGTAATTGCATTTAAACAGGCTCTTTTTCACTGGTATGTCGGTGAATAGCAATCAAATTTCAATATCGACGATGCAAGTCTTTGTTGCAAGTGCATTAGCATTCACAAATCATGCCAAGCTATTCTAGAATACGCCCGGCGGGATTCGAACCTGCGACCTCCGGTTTAGGAAACCGGCGCTCTATCCTACTGAGCTACGAGCGCGTTTGTTTTTAAGTCCTTGCAGTATAACGAGTTGATATTTGTGCTGTCAACTGGTTTTTTTGCCGAAAAAAAATGAATCTTAAATATGATAATTCAGTTGTTTATATTGAGTTGGAGTTTTCTTCACGATTTTTTTGAATATTCTGCAAAAATAGGCCGCATCAGAAAAGCCGCATCGGTTTGCGATTTCAAAAAGAGTCATATCGTATCTTGACAGCATAAATTTCGCTCTATCGATTCGGACATAGGTTAAATAGTCGCAGAATCGCATTAAACCTTCATTTCTGAAAAGACGTGAAAGATGATTGGGAGTAATTTTAAATTCCGCAGCGATGCTTTCGCGAGTGATTTCATATTGAAAATTATGCTGCATATACGAACAGATTTCATCAAATAAAAAATTTGCTTTGCGGACAGTCGTTTCTGTTTTTGTATTGAGCATATCCAGGCAGCAGAAAGCCAAGGCCTGAACAAGATGCGAATATGCGGAGAATTCCTGCGAGCTATTGTGGAATTCCAAAATAGATTGCAGAATTTTTGAAGACGAAGCGGATATAGGGCGGTTTATTGGAATTTTTTCTGCGATAATTGATGACTCTGATGTCCCGTCTGAACTGATCAAACTTATTCCGGTAAGTTTTTTTCCAAACAAAAACATCGCGACCTTGACCGGCTTTTTCCACGTAGGTTTTACCCAGCAATTAGAAGGAGCAAAAACCGCCTGCCCCTTTTTGATGTCTAAAATAACGGGCTTGCCGGCCTGTTCGATTTCAATTTCGTAGCATCCCTCAAGTACAATTGAAATCAAAGGAAAATTTACCAAATAACTTAGAACGGGAGGTTTTATGGTGCTGTTTGCGAAAAAAACCCTTGTTATTTGGTTTTTTTCAAGCCAATTTCGAATTTGTCCGGCTATTTTTTCTGTATCACTCATAAATTTGTAATTGTTACAATAGTACAATATATGATACGATTTTACTATTGTTATGGGGCTTTGTCAATATTATAATACAATGAAAATTAATGGACTAAAACGTTTTTAGGATGGGTATAAATAATGAAAGAGTTTATTGTTAAACATAAGCAATATCTACTTAGCGGCGTTTCTTTTGCGATTCCCTTCATTGCCTGCGGCGGTATTCTGATTGCGGCGGCGATAGCATTTGCTCCAATGGGGCCGACGGGGCCTGATTTTTCAAATTCTCCTAAATTAAAACTCATATTAGATATTGGTTCGACATCTTTTAAATTAATGCTTCCGGTACTTGCCGGATATATTTCTTATGCGATTGCAGGCAAGCCCGGTCTTGTGGCTGGTTTTATCGGCGGGTTTTTGTCTGGTGAGATCAATGCGGGTTTTCTTGGTGCGCTTCTTGCTGGAATTTTAGCAGGTCATATCGTTAACCTCATTAAGACTCTTCCGGTTCCAAAAATTCTCAAACCGGTTATGCCGATTCTAATTATTCCGATCATTTCATCTTTGGCTATTGGACTATTGATGCTGAAAGTAATAGGTTTGCCAATCGCAAACTTTATGGTTTTTCTGGGTGAATGGCTTAAGGGTTTAAGTGCCGGTAATGCCGTAGTGCTTGCCGTACTTTTGGGTGCAATGATAGCGTTTGATATGGGTGGTCCAGTCAACAAGGCGGCATTTTTCTTTGGTGCCGCGATGATAAAAGAGGGAAACGCTTTCGTTATGGGTTCTGTTGCCGCCGCGATATGCACGCCTCCATTGGGAATGGGACTTGCGACATTGCTCGGCAGGAAAATGTGGAATGAAGATGAAAAAGAAGCCGGTGTCGCGGCGTTAGGTATGGGCCTTATGGGTATTACCGAAGGCGCTATACCATTTGCGGCATCGGATCCGTTCCGCGTCATTCCGTGTATTATGGTGGGTTCAATTACTGCGGCAGTAGTTGCGATGCTTGGCAAAGCACAAGACCACGCACCGCACGGCGGGCCGATAGTTTTACCTGTTGTAGATAATAAGATCATATATATCATAGCTATATTATGCGGGGCATTTGTAACTGCGATATTAATGAATTTAGTAAAGAAAATAATTACAGCGAAAAAGGGAGCGTAATATGAAATTTGTTGCGGTAACAGCTTGTCCGACTGGTGTAGCTCATACATATATGGCGGCAGAACAGCTTTCGAAAACAGCGAAGAAACTGGGGCACGAAATCAAAGTCGAAACACAAGGTGCAATGGGGATTGAAAACGAACTGACTGATAAAGATATATCTTCAGCAGACGCTGCGATTCTTGCTGTTGACATTATGATAGAAAAAGAAGAACGCTTTGGCAGTATTGCAAAAATCAGGGCATCAGTACAGGAAGCAATAAAGTATCCTGAAGCCGTTTTTTCTCGTCAAGCGAAAAGGTAGTTCTTGCGTTCAGAATTGATCAACAAGGCGTAAAAAGCAGATAGTAAAATCGGCTGGTGGAAAGTCTATACATTACAAGGAAGAATTTCAATGAGATTTTTTTTGCACATAGCAGTCATTACAATTTTGGCGTTTGTATGCAATGCCGCAGAACAGGTGTATATTAGCGATATACAAGGTTCTGTGATTTTAAATACGCAAGGCTGGGGAGAATTGGGTATTGATGAAGCGGTACATTTGCCTGGTCAAAAGGGACTGCCTTTGCAAATTCAGGAAAAGTCATATTCGAAAGGTCTCGGCAGTCACGCCAATAGCACATTCGTACTTGATTTGGGCGGGGCATATAGTTTATTTGAATCCGAAGTTGGCATACAGAAACAGGAAAATGCTAAATGCAGCGTTGTATTCAAAGTGCTTGCCGATGGTAAAGAAATTTTTAACAGCAGTACAATGACCGAAAGCACTCCGGCTAAACCCGTGAACGTATCTGTTGCAGGTGCACAGGAATTGTCGCTGGTTGTAGTTGCGCCGGGCAATGATATAACATATTGCGCAGGCAACTGGGCGGATGCACGTCTTACGCGAGATCCTAATTTTAATGCTTTCGCGAAATCTGAAATTGAAACTGTTGACATTGCACCTTTCGGCCGTGTTCTAACGTGGGATCCGAATCGTATGGATGGATGCAGGAATAACCGTTTTCAGGATTTCACAGTTGAAGACCTTTATCCTGAAACGGATGTTGTTCCCGATAAGGGGATTTATGTTGTGCCTGTGAAAAACAACATAGGCTGTATTGGACTGCAATGGCTTGAGCAGCGCCGCATAAAAGAATTGGGAATTCAATTTGCCGAAGCAACTATGATGCCGGCAACCGAAAATGTTCAGGTTCAATATTGGGTTATGACCAGACAAGGCGGATCCCCCGGCGGTTCAGTATGGCAGGGCAGATGGGAAAATCTTGACGGTAAAATCGAGGTATTAAAAGATACCTGGAAATATGTCATTGATTGGAAAAACAACACCAACAGGCAAAAAGGTACGCTAAAAATACGATGGCTCTTTCCCGCATCGGAAAAGAAAATTTCAATTCGTCAATTGTCTGCCTTCACGGATTCAAAATGGAAAACTGCTGATATTATACTTCAAAGCGAAGATACAAACAGCACGGCCCGCGGTATTATAAAAATGTACAATGGTGAAATTATCGGCAGCGACAGCAATTCTCTGCTTGCTGCTGTCTGGCAATTAAATAAGCCGATGCATTTAAAAGTCCGTTATTGCACAACTACGCACTGGATGACAGATCGAACGGTTATGCGTTTTGAATTGGCGAGCGGTTCATTTGGTGTGGCAGTTGACGATGTTCTAAACGGCGCTGTATATGTTAAAGAATTCGGTTTGTTTGCCGCAAAAAAAACTCCCCAGACTATCGATGAATATAAGCAATCAATTGCAGATAAAAAAACAATTCTTCAACGTGTAGAAGAAATGCCTGACCAGACGTTCGCACAAGCAAATGAGAATGTTCACCGTGCTGGCGCTGATCTTGGCCCCACAATGCTTTCATTGGCGTGCGATAATCAAAAATACCTCGTCCAGCGCGATGGTACAATTAATTTTTATGATAGTATCGAAACTGCTGATTCAACTAATTCAAACACGCACAAATTGCAGAGATATTTAAGCCAGGTGCGACCAACTTTTGGTTCAGGCACGAGCACTGATATAAGCCGTCAATTGCAGGGCGGATGGCTGCCCATTGTAATCACAACTATTAATGATAATGGGGTGATATATCGGCAGCGTTCGTTTGTCGCCCCTTATGATTTTAATTCGGCTGATTACAAAGGACAACTTTTTGCAGAACGCAAGCCCGTTTTCGTTTCGCAATTTATTATTGAAAATCAGCAAGATAAAGATGCAAACGTTTCGCTTGTTATTAAAACGCTGTCTGATTACGAAAAGAATGAATTTGCGGAATTGAAACCGACACCAAACGGCGCAGTTGCATACAGGGATAATAAGCCTTTTGCGTCTTTGGTTGTTTCTAATGCGGCAGGCCTAAAATATGAAATTAAAGAAGGCAACTGGATGCTTAGCGGCAGACTGTCTGCGAATGGAAAAGCAGAATGTTCAGCTTGTATCCCCGGCTGGAATGCCGCAGAGGATGAAATCGCCGCGATGAATAATGTCGAAAAACTCGCCTCCGATACAGAAGCATATTGGAAGCAGATTATGATTCCGACGATGAGCGTTGAAATACCGGATGTGATGCTGCAAAACTTAATCACGGCATCGCAGGTTCATTGTACGCTTGCTGCACGCAATGAGGATTATAATAGTGTCGCCGCCTGGATTGCTTCGTCTGATTATGGCCCGCTGGAAAGTGAGGCGCAATCGGTAATTCGCGGAATGCAATTTACAGGCAATTATGAATTTGCACGCAAGGCTCACGAATTTTTCATCAAACGCTATAATAAAGAAGGTTTTGTAACGCCGACTTATACGGTTATGGGTACGGGCTGGCATTTATGGTGCGTTAGCGAGTATTACGAACTTACGAAAGACAAAAAATGGGTTAAAGAAAACGCCGACGAGATCGCCAGAGTCTGCAAATGGATTATGAACACCCGCGAAAAAACCAAACGAACTGACACGTTCGGCAATAAAGTGCCTGAATGGGGTCTTATGCCGCCAGGGACTATGGCTGACTGGGAAGTTTTCAATTTCTATTATTATATGAATGGTTTTTATTACGCAGGTTTGAATGCTGCCGGCCGTATGCTGAAAGATATTGGTTATCCCGGTGCGCAGACTATGATTGATAATGCCGCTGAACTGCGTGAATGTATCGTTAGAGCGTATCACTGGACTCAATCGCAATCGCCAGTGTATCCGTTGCAGGATGGAACCTGGGTTCCTGCGTATCCGACGCACGTTTATTGTCCATCGCCGATTGATAATTTTTATAAAGGCGAAGATGGCGGCAGAAGCTGGGCATATGATGTCGAAGTTGGCAGTCATCATCTTGTGCCGCTGGGCGTTATAGAACCTGACAGCAAAGATTCGCATTGGACTATGAATCACATGGAAGATGTGCAATTTATGGGCAGCGGATGGGGCTATGATGGGTACTCATCAGATAAGAATTACAAGGACTGGTTTAATCTCGGCGGCTTTGCTAAAGTTCAGCCTTTTTATGCACGAACGACCGAAGTGTATGCTCTTGAGGATAATGTAAAGGCGTTCATTCGCTCTTATTTTAATTCAACGATTACGCTGCTGAACAGAGAAGATTTATCTTTGTGGGAGCATTTCCACAACGGTGCATATAATAAAACTCACGAGACTGGCTATTTCCTCTATCAATCTAGATTGATGTTTGCGATGGAAAGAGGAGACGAACTCTGGCTTGCTCCTTTTGTTCCGGCTTACTGGATGCAAGATGGACAAAAAGTTGTAGCTAAAAATGTGCCGACTTATTTTGGCACGCTGAACTATAAGATCAAGTCGTTTGTTGGCGGGGGCTATATCGAAGTGATAATTAATCCGCCTGTTAACCCGCGAGTTAATAACAATTATAAATCAATGGTTCTAAGATTACGTCATCCTGAAGGTAAACCGATTAAGTCGGTAGTAGTGGATGGTAAAGAATATAAAGATTTCGACAGCTCAAAAGATATTATTCGGCTTTCTCCGACAACTGCTAAAGAAGTCGTTGTTAGAGCCTGTTATTAAAGAAAATTATAAAATGAATCGTTATGAAATTATTCTGATTTTACTAATTGCTGCCGTATCATTCGGCGGTGAATCCAACGGCAATACAGGCAAACAGTATGGCTTGATTTCTTGCGGTAGGCCGGAAATAACGGAGGCGTTGTCGAAAGCGGGCAACGGCATATTAAAATGCACGGTTAATGATAAAACACACAGCGCGGATGCAGGCCGCCTTTGGGGAAATGGAACGTGGCTCAACGATAATTTCTTTGGAACAAGAGGCGGACTTTATATCGCAGACCAGAATCAGCAGGATATTTTCAAGCGTGAAATGGAAAAAGTCTCCAAATTTTTCAATGCCACACCCGCCAATGAACAGATTGGCCCTTTTGGCGTGAGCTCTGACGGTACAGATTGTTCAAAAAATGTTATTGGTATGGATTATGACAGATTTTTGGAGTTTGTACTTACTTCTATCCGTGTTTACGAGTTCAGCGGAGATATGAAATTCGCAAATCAGATTTATCCGCACATGCTTAATGTGATTGACTGGATAAAAATGCAGGATACGGATGGTGATGTACTGCTTGAGGGACGCGTAATGAATGAGCCGGTTACTGGTGTCGGCTCCGGCGCAAGCGGCACATATATCGGCGATACCGTACGAAATAATTATAAGGATTTTGGCGCATCGCTGTTTTATTATGATGCGTTGATTAATCTGGCAAAGCTTGAGGATGTATTAGGCAAAAAATCAGCCGCATCAAGTCATCGAGAACTGGCTTCGCGTGTTAAAAATGCGTTATCAAAGATAATGTGGAACCAGTCGAACAGCGGGTATCTGGCATGGATTGAGCCGAATGGCGTAAAGCAGGATTACTGGGTAACGGGAAATAACCTGCACGCAGTTCAGTGCGGCCTGACAAACTCAAAACAAACGTCGATGATCATTAAAAAATTAAATGATAATCGCGATGTTTTGATCGATGTTGTGCCGTGCAGGACAGTGCTTGGAGTTTATGCTAAAGACTTATGCAGCAATCCGGAAAACTATTATTGGAACGGCGGAAGCTGGACACTTGTTTCGGCACCTGCGATGCTGGCTTACAGAAAGACAAACGACCTTAACGGCGCAATGCACATAATGGATGTTTTGGCCAATAAGGTAATAATGACTGAAAATGGATATTACGAAAGCTACTGGGGTTATACAGGCAAAGAAAATGTCTGTCCCGGTCTTTTGATGAATAACGGCGGAGTAATATGGGGCTTTTTCGCGGGCGTTCTTGGAGTTGACACTTCATGCGATAAGTTAATTATTTCAGATACTGTGCCGAAAGATATTTTGCCTGCTGAAGCAAGAATCAGATATCGCGGAAGCGATTTGGAAATCAAATGGTCGAGTGGTACAAAGGCGAAAGCCTCACTTGATGGCGTTTCCTGCAAAGCCCGCAACGGTCAATATGAATTCAAAATAAATCATGATGTTCGTATGCCGGTGCATTCAATAAATATAGTAGTGGCTGAAAAATAGCCGTTGAAAGAAAATATGTTAAAGTTGAAAGAAAATATGTTAAAAAAGTTTGTTTATAATTTATTTATTATTTATGCAGCTCTTTCGTCTGTCTCGCTGGGAGAACCCACTGCGCTGGATTTGCAGCGCCGCGGCTTTTTTAAAGATAGGGAATACTTTTTCCTTCGCAGCGGCAACTTGCAATATGTAATTCAGGCAGACCGTGTGGATGTCGGCCCTGCGATAATGGGTTATATCTTTGATGCTTCAAATGTAAAAGATACCGGTAAGGGTTCTGCGTTCAATCATAACGATAATGGCGTAAGAAGCAGTGCGCTGGAAGTCGTAATGAAGAACGATTTTGCATTTACAGCTTATGGCCAGCAGACACGCTTTGGCTGGATAATTAGCGAAGACGCTATCCCTTCGGTACAGGCAATCTGGTGGGCAGATGGAATACGAGTTGAGGAGACATTTTGCGGACTTGGAAACGATGGTGTAATTCGCAGAAATATCACTCTTTACGGCGGCAATATTTACGGCGAAGAAAAAATTAAATTAAGGCTTCGTCTGCCGGCAGGTAACGCTGCTCAACAGGGCAAAGCTATTTATGTCAAGTTTAAAGACTGTTCGCAAGCCATAGCGGTTGTTTCCGAACAGCAATGCAATTTCAACACTAACGATGGCTTTGTTGAGATTCCGCTGACGATTACACCGCAGCAGAAAATTAAAGTGGAAACTCTGATTATCGCAAGTGTCCCGCCGAAAGATGGTGAGGACTTTTCGCAGAGGCTTTCACAATTGACCGATTCAAACAATGTTAATAAGTTCAAGATTCAAAGCCAGGGCTATTGGTCTAATATTTCCACGATCCAAACCGAAGACAAACTGATTACCAAGCTATTTGATAATACCAGATACGCGTTAAACGGCGTACCATCAGCAAAAGGTTCTGTAAAAGTCGGGCCGTTCCAGTACGGCGGCGAATGGGTACGGGATTTATCAAACATTACACTTGGTCTGACGTCATCCGGACACTTTGAACTGGCACACGATGTTTTGGAACATCTGATACGTGATATGATAACAAACAATGGCGTTGCAATGATTGACGGCGGTTATGCAGACCCAAGCCGCGAACAGTTCGACCAAACAGGCGAATACCTTTACGCACTTCGTTATTATACTGACTTTACCGGTGATACTTCGTTAGTTACCGCTTATCGTGAAAAATTGCTGGCTTTAATTGAGCGGCCTCTTCGTCCCGAATTCCGGGACAAGACATTGATGGTGCATAACAGCCGTGAGTTTTGGGAGCAGACTTTAACCGATGGTTATGAATTGGCATATAATATGTATGTGTATGTTGGACTTCGTGAAGCTGTAAAGCTGGCGCCGCTTCTTGGCGCTGAAAATCAGATTCCCCGCTGGAATAAAACCGCTGATGAAATTCTCAACGCAATGGTTTCGCATCCAACACATTCTCTTGTTGACAATGGCCACTTTATAAAGCGTCGCAGTGTTACAGGAGAAGTTACTGCACGGCTTACTAATCCAAATGGGAACAGTGATGTGCCGACAATGGTAATGAATAATCATTGTATATATCCTGATGCAAGTCAGGCACTGCCGATTGCGATGCGAATTATTGACCCGAAATCTGAACTGGCAAAAAAAACTCTCGACGAAGTTGAAAAACTTCGCGATACACGCTGGTTCGATGGTGGATATGATCGTTATGACTCCAGCAGCTCTATAAATACACCGGGGCCTTGGCCGTTTGCTACTTGTTTCATACTGCGTGCGCAGCATGAGGCAGGAATGTTTGATCGCAGCCGGCGAACGCTTCAGTGGCTTGGCGATGTTGAGGGCGGTAACAGTGGTTCATATTATGAAGAGATACCTCTTATTCAGGGCAGTCAGCAGAACTGGATTGGTATTGTGCAGTGGACAACGGCCGAGATACCGTTTTTCTTTGTTCGGCATTATCTTGGCATAGAATTTGAAAATGGTGATGTCGTGATTCGTCCCGCTCTTTATCCCGAAAGTAAGCCGGTCAAGGCTGATATAAGATTTCGCGATGGACGTATGAAACTTGATATCAGCGGGGCAGGCACGATTAAAAAAGCTACCGTCAATGGCAAAGCTGTGAAGGTTCGACCTGATGGCAGTATAAAACTGCCGAAGGATTTCCAGTCCGGCGATATAGTTATCAGGACAAAGTAAAATTTGAAAATAGTAATTTATATGATGTTTAAAAGGTGGAATAATGTCGTTAGAGTATAATTTTATGTGTCCGTTAAAAAATGGCATTCACGCAAGGCCGGCGAATGCTCTGGAATTGATTGCGACGAAATATCGTTCTGATGTTTTACTGCAAAATGCCAGAAACTCACGAACTGCCAATGTAAAAAGCGTGCTTTCAATGATTAGCGCGGATTTTAAGCTGGACGATTCCTGCCGACTGATTGTCAGAGGCAATGATGAAAGAACGGCTTATGAAACAATGGTTACATATTTGAAAGATGGTTTTGCCCACACCGATGATGAACTGCCACACGTAGAACAAAATGCGGGCGAAGTTTTGATTCCGCCTTCATTGAAACTTGAAACAGGGACTTATTGCGCAGGTACTGTTGTTGTTAAAGGCCTTGCAAGGGCTAAAGCGGCCGTATTGAACAATGTATTCAATATAGATGTTCCATCCGACTATTTAGGCAAAGATAAAGAGCTTGACCAGTTTAAAAAGGCTGTTGATTCGCTTAGAAATAAAATCGCGGACAGAATAGAAAATAAAGCAAACATAACAGAAAGAAAAATATTCGAAACTCATCTTTCCATTGCCTCTGATCCTGAATTAATGGATAAAGTTTCAGAATTGATTGTTGGCGGATTAAACGCAGGCAAAGCAATTATAATTGCTTCAGATTTTTTTGCTAACACATTGAAAAGTGCGGAAAGTGAATTGATTCAGCAGAGAATCTTCGACATTCAGGATATTTGCGCCGGGTTAATTGAGGAAATTTATGGAATCGTACAAAAGAAAAATGTTTTAATTGAACCTTGCATTTGTGTTGCGCAAAATTTAACGCCGAGCCAGTTTCTCAATCTCGATAAAACGTTCATCAAGGGACTTGTCCTCGCTTATGGCGGCTCCACTTCCCATACAATAATTCTGGCGCGTTCATTTGGAATACCGACTATTGTTGGCGTTGAACAGGCGCATTCGGTAATTAGAAATGATCAGGAAATTATTGTAGACGCAAATCTTGGTGTTGTAATTTTAAAGCAAAGTGAGCAGGTTAATAAATATTATCAGCTTGAACAGAAAAAATTAAATAATCGCAAAAACAGGTTTGCCAGTTTCATAAAAGCGGAGGCCTTTACGTCTGATTACAAGAGAGTTGATATAGGCGCAAATATAGTTTCTGCGATTGAGGCCGAAAGGGTCTTTAATAATGGCGCTCAAGGTATCGGGCTTTTCCGAACCGAAATGCTTTATATGCAAGATGACAGCATTCCGTCGGAGAATGAACAATTTGAGATATATAAAAAGGTTGCTGTTGCCGCTGCTCAAAGGCCGGTCATAATTCGCACGCTTGATGTAGGCGGCGATAAAAACCTGGCTTGTTTGAACCTCGAATCCGAAGCCAATCCATTTTTAGGTTATAGAGCTGTCAGGATTTATCCTGAATTTGAAAAAATAATCATAGATCAATTCAGGGCGATTATCAGGGCTTCCGCTTTTGGCTGCGTTAAAATGCTCGTACCGATGGTTTGCTCAATCGATGAAATACGGTGGGTGAAGGAAAAAGTTAAGAACATCCAAAAGGAGCTTGCAGAACAAAATATTAATTTTGATTGCAAAATGCCCATCGGGATAATGATAGAAGTGCCGTCGATAGTTTTTATTCTTGACCAGTTGTGTGATGAGGCTGATTTCTTCAGCATAGGCACAAACGATCTTGCGCAATATATTTTCGCGGTCGACAGAGAAAATAAAAAACTTGGAAAACTTTGCGATACTTTGCAGCCGGCGTTTTTACGTGTTCTTAAAACTATTGTTCAGCAGATTCACGCCAAAGGCAAATGGGTTGGAATGTGCGGCGAAATGGCAGGACAGATTGAGACATTGCCGCTGCTTATCGGTTTGGGATTGGATGAAATGAGTCTGGGCTGCGAAAGTATACCAGCGATAAAGGCGGCCATTCATTCGCTCTCTTATGAGGAATGTACGCTTGTTCTTGATTCCGCGCTTAAATGCACTTCTGCCGATGACGTTCGTAATCTATTGGCGGCACATCAAAATTCGCACAATTTTGAAATTATCGACCGCGATATGATCATCACCACTTCCGAAAGTACCAATAAGGAAGAAGCTATAAAGGAAGCTGTCGATTTGCTATATGCCGTTGGAAGAACAGAAAAACCTGAACTTATCGAACGTGAAGTCTGGAACAGGGAAGCGGTTTATAGCACAGGTCTGGGCTATGGCTTTGCTATTCCGCACTGCAAAAGCGCGTATACGAAAGCAAATTCAATTTGCCTGATAAAATTTAAAGATAAAATCAAATGGAATCCTAACGAAGATGACGGAGGAGTTAAAATTTTAATCCTGCTGGTGGTTAAACAGGAAGACACAGCGGGCACACACATGCAGGTATTTTCAAGATTGGCACGTAAAATTATGCACAGTGATTTTAGGGATTTTCTGCTCTCAACTGATGATTCCGCTGGAATCTTAAAATTCTTAAAAGAGTCTCTTGAAATTAAATAGTTTAATTATTATTTAAAGGATGTAGCTATGAAAAAAACAGGGATTGCATTGTTGCTTATTATGTTTTTGGCAAAAACGTCGATGGCAAATATTTATACTGAAAAATCTAAATGGGATTTATCTAAAGATAAAGTGCTTTATACCGTAGGTTATGCTCATCTTGATACGCAATGGCGATGGGATTATCAAAAAACAATCAATGATTATATCAAGGCTACTCTCGATGATAATATTAAGCTGCTGGAAAAATACCCTGAATACACATTCAACTTCACAGGCGCAGTCCGCTATGAAATGATGAAAGAGTATTATCCAGAAAAATATCAACAAATGAAAAAATATATCGATCAGGGCAGATGGTTTGTTTCCGGTTCGAGTTTTGAAGAAGGCGACGCTTTAGCGCCGTCTGTTGAATCTCTCATAAGACAGATCCTGCTCGGCAACGAATATTTCCGCAAGGAATTCGGCAAAATGAGCAGTGATTATATTTTGCCTGACTGCTTTGGTTTCACAGCACAGACCCCGTCTATTTGGGCACATTGCGGGTTGATCGGTTTTTCAACACAGAAACTCACCTGGAACTGCGCCGTTGGCGTACCATTTAATATTGGTGTATGGGAAGGTGTTGACGGACAATCTATAATATGCGCATTCAATCCGGGCGCTTACGATAAAGGCATGGAAAAAAACACCGACCGGGATGAACACTGGACTAATAGAATCAATGAAAACGGCGAAAGATACGGCGTCTATGCTGATTATCATTATCAGGGAGTCGGTGATATGGGCGGTGGGCAAAAGGAAAATAAAGTTCAGGCCTATGTCGATGGTTCAAAAAAGACTGACGGCAACTATCATCTGATGCTTGCTTCATCCGATCAATTCTATAAAGATATAACTCCAGAGCAGAGAGCGAAATTACCAAGATATAAAGGTGATTTGCTACTTATTGAGCATTCAGCCGGCTCAATAACATCCCAGGCTTATATGAAGCGTTTGAATCGTAAAAATGAACAGCTTGCCGATTCTGCTGAACGTGCTGCAGTGGCGGCAGACATGCTGGGCGGTATTGAGTATCCGCAGGAAAAGTTTGACGCAGCCTGGAAACGAGTGCTTGCAAGCCAATTCCACGATATTATCCCAGGCACAAGTATTCCAAGAGCTTACGAGTTTTCATGGAACGATGATATTGTTGCATTGAATATGTTTGCCGCTTCACTGACTGATTCGGTCGGCGCTGTAGCAAGAACAATGGATACTAAAGTCGATGGCAAAGCGGTGATCGTCTATAATCCGCTCGCAATAGGCCGTGAAGATGTTGTACAGGCTGAACTTGAATACCCGGCAGGCTGCCCAAAGAATATTGAGGTAGTGGGGCCGGATGGAAAGACAGTCCCTTCTCAACTTCTTTCCAGCAAAGATAATAAATTGAAAATTCTTTTTAATGCAAACGTACCCAGTGTTGGTTTCGCGGTTTACAATATAAAGCCGGGCAAGTCTGAACACAAATATAATACCGGCTTAAATGTGGCAGGCAATACGCTTGAAAACAACTATTATAAAGTTGTTATAAATGAAGCGGGCGATATACAATCCATATTTGATAAACAAACAAACAAAGAATTGCTCGCTTCACCCGCAAGACTGGCATTTATGAATGCAAAGCCTAAAGATTGGCCGGCATGGAATATGGATTGGATAGACCAGCAGCATCCGGTTGGTTATGTCGATGGACCTGCGCAAATCAAAATCACAGAATCCGGCCCTGTCCGCGTATGTATAAGAGTAACACGCACTAGCAGAAATTCAACGTTCAAACAATACATTAGATTAAATAGTGGCGATGCAGGTAAGATTGTTGAAGTTGATAATAAAGTAGAATGGCAAACTAAAGGCTGTTCGGTCAAGGCCGAATTCCCGCTTACAGTATCAAATCCGAACGCGACATATAATCTCGGCCTCGGTACGATCGAGAGAAATAATAATCACGAGAAAAAATATGAAGTGCCTTCACATGAATGGTTTGATCTCACAGATAAAAGCGGAAACTATGGCGTAAGTATTCTTGAAGATTGCAAATATGGTTCAGATAAACCTGCTGATAATATCATTCGTCTTACATTATTATTCAGTCCGAATACAGATGACAGAAAAGACTATACAGAACAGTGTTGGCAGGATTGGGGTAAGCATGAGTTCAAATATGCAATCTACGGCCACAAAGGCAATTGGGTCGATGGCCAGACATCATGGCAGGCACGCAGAGTAAATCAGCCTATGGTTGCATTTGAAACCTCCAATCACAAAGGCAAAGCAGGCAAAACTTGTTCTTTCGCTTCGGTTAATACAAACCAGGTCGAAGTGCTTGCGATTAAAAAAGCTGAAAGAGAAAATGCTGTGATCGTTCGCGTTAAAGAGCTTACTGGCAAACCCGCAAAAAATGTTCAGCTTTCGATTGGTAACGGCATCAATTCCGCTTATGAAGTAAACGGTCAGGAATACAGAATTGCTGATGCTCCCGTGAAAGATTCAAAACTTGCTTTCGATATGATAGGCTATGGCATTCGCAGCTTCGCGGTAGAACTCAAATCGCCGAAGCAGAAAATTGAAAAGCCGAACTATGAATTTGTAAAACTTGAATATAACGCAGATGTGATGAGTTCAGACAATAACAAAACTGACGGCAAAATGGCACAGGATTATTCTTATGCAGCAGAGCTTGTTCCTGATATGATTGTCAGTGAAAGCGTTGAATTCACGACAGCCGCAAGAGCTGATGGCCAAAACAACGCGGTTGTTTGCAATGGGCAGGAAATCAAGCTGCCAAAGGGCAAATATAATCGTCTTTACGTTCTCGCCGCCGCGGACGAAGACACAGCAGGTATTTTCAAAATCGGTTCACAGGAAACATCTTTAGGTGTACAAAGTTGGACTGGTTTTGTCGGCCAGTGGTACAATCGCGTATTTGAAAAAGAAATTCCCGAAGTGAGCTATGATGGTCGGTTTGAATTAAAGGCTGTTAACGCGCCATTTATCAAACGCGATACGATTGCTTGGTTTGGCAAACATCGTCATTCACAAACCGCAAACGATGCTTATAGATTCACTTATATGTTCAAATATACTTTGGATATTCCGTCCGGTGCAAAAACAGTTGTTCTTCCGAACAATGCAAAAATTAAGATTTTCGCTATTACTGCCGCCGAAAATCAAAATGACGCGACTAAGCCCGCTTGTTTCCTGTATGATGATTTTACAGGCAGAAAGCAGTTAAACTTGCGGTAAGAATTTTTGTAATTGGCATAGGCTTTTAAAATGTATACATTTTGTGTCTGTAAATAGTGAAGTAGTTAAAAAAGTCGGAAATTGGTCAGGTTTTTATGAAAAGGCTAAATCAATTTAGCAAAATATGTACAGAAATATTTAAAGATTTACTTAGTACAAAGTACCTGATTTATATAAGTTTATAGAGATCAAAAGCTTATATTAGCAATAACAAAAGCAGTTTTGTAAAAAAAAAATTGACTTTTTAATTCAAAAGGCTATAATAGTCTAAAACGATTTAGGATGTTTAACAAATTTTAATTCTTTTTTCGGAGGAAGCTATGAGAAAATTAGTTGTATTGTTAATGTTGCTTGGAGCAACGAGTATGTCAATTGCAGTGCCTGTAACAAATGGTTTGCTTGTAAGTCTTGATAGTACTCAGGGTGTTACTACAAGTGGTACAGCAGTTACAGCATGGGCTGATTCAGTCGGCGGCAATACCTTTTTGCAGGCAACTGCATCTAGGCAGCCGGCTTTGATCACAGCCACATTGAATGGCGTATCACAGAATGTTATTAGTTTCACTGGTGGTACTGGGGGCGATGTATTGGCTCAGCAATCTACATCTTCAAATCTCAATTCCAATCCTGCTCCATCGGCTTTCACATGGTATGTTGTTTGGAATCCTACGGTTGTCAGCACAAGCCAGCGTATTTTTGCAGAAAATGCTACAATCAATGGCGGTACAACAACAACAAACTTTGGTATTGGTACCAATGGTACAGTTTTAGCACGAACTAATTCGGGAACAACTAGCGCAACAGCTGTTCTTAGTACGCCTCCTACGGTTGGTGTCTGGTATGTTTCTGTGGGATCGTGGGATATGACAACAGGCATTGCAAAGACGGTTCTTTATGATTTTGCTACAGGCAACCTGTTGGAACAGGCGACAATTACTGGTGCAAATGGCATATTGAACAACGGTGGATTTGCGAGCTTTCTTATTGGTGGTTCATCTACTTCAGCAGGAAGTAATTTTGGTTCTTTCATGATTGCTGATCTTCTTGTTTACAATAGAGTTCTTACTACTGCCGAAAATACACAAGTTGTAAGTTCGCTTATTCCAGAACCTGCAACTATCACTATTTTAGCTTTAGGCGCAGCAGCTCTTTTAAAACGCAGAAAATAATATTTATATTTTAAAACTTTTTAGTACCTCCGGGTTCATTGCCCGGGGGTACTTTTGCACAATCCTGTTTTGAGCGGGAACGAATTAATGGAATATATTCGTAAATTTGATGAGTTAATGTTCAGCCTGAAAGAGACGGACAATGAAAAAAGCAAAAAAGGGGTTTACTTTAGTTGAATTGCTGGTCGTAATTTCCATTATTGCGATGTTGTTGGCATTATTGATGCCGGCTATGTCAAAGGCCAGAGAGCAGGCTATTAAACTAATTTGCGGCACAAGAGTTAAACAATGGGGCATTGCCCAAATGAACTATTGCGCTTCCAACAACGATTCTTTTGAGCCCGGCTTTTATACAACTAACGACGGTGATAGCACTGAGAGTAAAGATAAAGGGTGGACGGAGGCCCTATATACATATTATAAGGGCAATCCTGAAATTCTAAATTGTCCAAAAGTTCAGGCAAAGAAATATCAAGATCAATTTAAAACTGATAAGCAAGATAATGCATGGTCCGATTTCATAAGATCGTATGAGACCGAACCAAAGGATAAAGACAGAACCTTTATTCCGTGGAGAGGGCTAAACAATAGGCCGTATACAAATAATACTATTGGTTCTTACGGCAAGAATGCAAAGTTGACCCACCCTCCTGGACATACTTTCGAGGGCAGGAGTGTCGCTAATTTAAATTATCGTAGTCTTGCTTCTTTGAAAAATTCTGCGCTAATTCCAATGTTTTTTGATTGTTATGATCACGAAGCATCTTTTATAATACTTAAGGATTGGGATGCTACTACTGGGCAAATTAAACATAGTTCTGGAAATGCATTGCCGGCGCCGCCTCTAACTAAGGGGTCAGAACATCCTGCGTTTAATGAGGCGGCTACCAAACTTGGCATGAAAGCGGCACTAAATAGGCATGGTACAAAAAATCAGGGTGTTACTGAAATTTGTTTTGCTGACGGTCATGTCAGCTCTGTGTACCTGAAACAATTGTGGGAATTGCAATGGAATCCGTCTTATGACTGGAATCGCCATTTACTTCCAAGAGCGCTAAACGCTCCGCCGGGAACGAGTTGGCCTTTGTGGATGAGCACATTCAAGACGTTTACTTTGAAATAATCCTAACCTCTAACTTTAATAGTATTTGGACTGTATATAAACTAAATTTTAAGGAGGACTGTTAATGAAAAAATATTTCTACTTTTTATTGTTGTCGCTGATTGCTAATGCTGTGTTTGCGGTTGATTACGCGTGGGATGGAGGTGCAGGCAGCACAGATTTTTGGGCACCAGGAAATTGGAATCCCGACAGGGCGACCATGTTGTGGGATGACATTCTGAAAATAGAATCTACAACCCTTACAGATGTGAATTGCACGCTTACGGGACAAAATATGGCTGGCGGTAGATGGCAGTTTGCTTCTGTCCAGGGCGCTAACTACAATATGGTCATTCGCGGCACAGGCTCATTAGCATTATCCAGATGCGATGGCCTTTCATTTGCAGATCCAATACCTGGCACCAGTTCAACAACCGTTGGCAATGTTGATTTTCGAAGCGGTACTATCTATGTAACAGGTGACGGAGGCAATCCAGCCGTTCCAGGTGCTAATGGCTCATTTAGAATTGCACCTAGAGGCGAAGCAAATATGAAAATTGGAGCAGATGCCAATCTTTGTATGCTTGGGGGCGCGGACATATTTGTTGCAGGAGTGTACAAACCTACAGAAATTAACAGAGGTACGTTGACTGTTGCTGGTACGATTAATTTGAATGGATCAGAATTTAATGTAGTTAGGCCTGGCGCCTACGGTCCTACGGTTAGCGATGGTGCGGTAGTAGGCAAGCTCATCCTTGAGCCTACAGGTGTTATTACCGGTTTAGGTAGTATTTATATTGCTCATGACACAAATATGATTGGTATTCTTGATGTAAATACTGGCACAACGCTGGATATCTCAAATTCTTCCAGGAAAATTAACTTAATAAATGTGGCCCATTTTGGTAAAGGCACTGTGAATGTGAAGTCTGGCGCAAGTCTGCTTGTTAAATCAGGCAATTTTATGACCACGATGCCCGGCTCCTTAAAAAGGCCAGTTGCAACTATTAACGTTGCCAACAACGGCTCTTTAAAATATTTGGATTCAACTATGGTTTTTTCGGATATTAATCCTGAAGACCACAACAACTATGCTTCGTCTTTTTTAAACATTGCAGCCGGCGGTAATGTTACAGGCAGAAGCACACTTGGGGCTGAAGGTCGTAATACTGTATTTAACTTGAATCTTGCTGGCAATATGACAATGTCTAATTACCTCTATCTGGCTGATTCTGGTACAGCAACTGCAAATTTTGACGCGGGCAGCGTTTTCACTGGCAGTAAGATTACTGGAGCACGCAAACCAAGCGCTATCGCAACTATTAATTCGCGCGGTAATGTTACACTTACTAGTACTTACATTGCGGCAACCGCAGGTACTGGTATTGTAAATGTGCTGGACGGTTCTATCGCTTCGGATGATATGCTGGCTGCCGACGGCAATACCGGTGCAAACGGAACTATCAATATATCTGGCGGTACTGTTTCGCCGCAGGATTTCGTTGCCGCCAATAATACACGCCAAAATGGAAGTGGTACTATTAATATTTCCGGCGGAACCGTTAATGTGCCCGCTTATGTACTTGGTGGCGCAGGCGAACCTAACACTACTGGTACTATTAACATCTCTGGTGGTACTCTTAACACTCATAACACTAGAATCTCGAACTATAAGACGTATGGGTACCTCAATATAACGGGAGGTGAATTCACGGGTGACAATTTTACAACCCTTGCTGAAAGAGGAAACGCACAAATGACCATGAGTGGTGGCCATATGGCAATCAATCGCCTGGTTATTGCTAACATAGGTATGACTGATTCGACTTCCAGGGCGGCTGTTGGTTCGGCTACTTTCAGTGGCGGAAGAGCAGATATATACAGCCGTATATGTATAGCACAGGAAGCAGGTTCAACAGGAACACTCACTGTAACTGGCACAGCTGATGTAAACATGTCTAATGAGGATTTTGAAAATACATCAGTTGGTATTATGGCAGGCTTGGTTCCAAACTTTAGCAATCCCGATTACGCTTCACCCTATGTTGCTTTTGGCGATGCAACATTCGTTATGGAAGGAAGCCAAGCAAAAGTCAGAACGCCTTACCTTACTATTGGTGGAGAAGTATTTGTTCCTTTCGATTACGTTTATAGAAGTTCTGGTCCTGCCCGTTTTGTTGTAAAACTTGATGGCGTTCATGGTGTTGGTAAAGGTATCCGCGCATACCAAACTGTATGGCTCAACGACGGTCCTGCCGCAAATACTGGTGTAGTTCCTTCATTTGTTGGTGCAAGTGTCGTTGGTATCTATAACATTATCAAATGTGATGGTGATATTATAATTGACGATTCTTATACCGGAAATCTCCTATTAAATTCGCCGGGCTGGAGTTATAAAGTTGTTGATGCGGGTGCTGAAAAAAGGTTTAAATTGCTCTATTGCGATAAAGGCGACAATACTTGTTTAGTTGATTTGAAATGTTTCGCAACTCTAGCAGCCCAATGGGTTGATGGCAACGCTGATGGTTATGATCTCGCTTATCTGGCAAACAACTGGCTCAAGAGATTCAATGAATTTTAATCGAATTTTCCCTGTGAAATGCAGGTCTGTTTATCAGGCCTGCATTTTACTACTTTCAGAAAAACTTAAACATTATTGTTGAACAAAAGGGTCGAATTATAGTATAATTGGTAAAATCGAATATTGTTTTATGAGAAAAGTGGCTTGGTAATTTATGCCTAATCAAAAAGACTGTAATAAAAAAATGACGATTAGCGAGTTCTCCCGAAGTATCGGGCTTTCTGCCGCTACAATTTCTTCTGTGTTGAATAATCAGCATAAGAAAAGAGGCATCGCGCCTGATACGGTCGAACGTGTTAAAACTCAAGCCAGAAAACTCGGCTATCGTCCCAATATGGCCGCTAAAAAATTAAGGACGCACTCCGATAAATTATGTTCGTTCGATATTGCGATAGTTACATGCATCGAGGTTCCGATCCAATTTACTTTGGGTCTTATTCACGCTGTTGAAAAAATAGCTTCGATGGAAAAATACAAAAATTATGAATTTTCCACGCAGATAGTTACTTACCACGCCAACAAGATGTCAGAGATGACAGGTATGCTTGATGAAAGCCGTTTTAACGGTGCTATCATGACAAATACAATGCCGCAAGATGATAAATATTTCATGGATAATGAAATTTCATATCCGGTAGTTTTCCTTGGAAGATACCTGCCAAAATATAATTGTGTTACTGTCGATGTTAATATGGCAGGTAAAATGGCAGCGGATGTATTGCTGGTAAATTGCCGATGCACAAATCCCGTCGTACTTGTGCCAAATATGCTGACACAGGCAACAAGCGGTCGTTTGGAGGGATTCCAGAAGGAATGTGAATGGCGAAACATTGAGTGCAAAATTATTGAAGCCAAAGGATTTTTGGAACAGGACGGCTATAACGCGGTTATGGAATACATTGCTAAGGGTGGAAAAATCGACGGCCTTTATTCTATATTTGAAACTTTAGCGGTGGGGGCATATCACGCAATTAAACAAAATGGGTTGATAATACCAAAAGATGTCGCCGTGATCGAAACAGGTGAAACTTCTATTTGCCAGTTTATGGATCCTCCGATGAGTTCGTTCGGCTTATCAGAAGTTAATATGTACGAAGTTGCTGTTGAGTTGCTTTTCGACCAATTACTTGGCAGTAATGAAAGAATTGTTAATAGAATTCTTCCTTCTATACCTGTATTGAGAGAAAGCACGAACAGAACTGGCGAAACGTTGAAAAAATAAGCCACCTAAGCAGAAATTTTCTAATATACGAACAACTTTTACTTTGCAATTATAGTGTCTGCGCACAAAAAGGATATGAAGAAGCTAAACTTACTAATTCTGATTTTCGTTTGTTCAAATTCTTTTGCACTGTCAATAAAAACTGTGATGAATGACGGGCAGGGCGATTTTGATCCCTGGAACATAACTCGCTGGGCAGACTGGTACGACAGCACTGGTAAATTGAAATATGTATTTACCATTGATTGCAGCATCACATTTGCTCCGGGTCATAACACGCTGGCAACTGCCTGGTGCCCGGCAATGGCTTCCACACATTACGATTACAAAAGATTATTTTACTTCGATGAAACCTGCTATGGTGTTGTTGTAAATGGCAATGGTACATATATTGATGCCAGACCTGCGGCATACAGGCCAGGCGGGATATATGCTAATCAAACTATAACCGATTTATATAGGAGCCCCAGCACATCGCGTATAGGTCCATTTTCTGGTTTTTGCATCGATCAAACATACAATCCTGCAATGCCTCCAGTTCAAATCTCAAATTTAAAAATGTATGGCTTTAATAAAGGTATTGCTACATGGTGGGATCCGCCTCACAAAGTTATTTTTACTAATTGCAGCTTTGTCAGGGGCAATTTCATTGGCCACATTCATTGCGGAAACATAACTCTAAGTAGTTGTGAAATGAAAGAAAACTATACAGGGTTATATTTATCCCAGGAATGCCAGAACTGCATTATAACCAACAATGTGTTTCGTGATAATGCTTACCAGCAGGAACATCGACGCTTATACGGCGATATCCAGGTTGATTCATCAAGCCGAAATACAATCATAGGAAATGAATTTCAGACTACCCAGGCAATCGAAGGCCCATATTACCGCTGCGGCATAAAATTTTATCGTAATAAAGGCGAAAGCGATGAAGTTAGGCCAAACCCAGCCGGTCTCAATATTATTCGCAACAATTCTTTTACCGGTTATACGATTGGGTGTGATGTCGCTTCAAGGCAGGGGGATAATGCCCATGATTTAGCGGCTGAAGCTCGAGATTTTGCTTATTATAATCTCTTTGAAAATAATAATTTTTCTGATTGTCTTTTCGGAATAAAAATCAATAATTCAGGCAACACTATCCGCGCCAATACGTTTACAAATGTCGATTATCCCATTTTGCTTCATAATGTGTTTTACAGCCTGACAGAAAATACAATTACTTCTCAGCCGGATACGCCCGTTTATTTCTGGCTTATGAATTCCGAATGGTATAATTATAATTTCGGCGATTTTTATGGCTGGGATATGTTTGAACGCCAGGCCTATGTCAATGGCAGCATTCTTGAATCGCAAAAATATATTCACATTCATACCGATGGCACGCCAAATATACAATCTTACAGCGGGCCGGCAAAAATTGTAATAGCTGATACGCAGCTTGTAGGTGCTGAAAACAGAGCTCATGATATTACAGGCGATCAAAGAGTTAATATGCTTGATATTAATAAGCTTTCTGAAAATTGGTTGATGGAGTGCAGCTCCGAAATTCATTTTTGCGATGGCATTTTCGATTTTGCGGAATTTGCTTTCATTGCCGATGGTTGGCAAAAAAGCAATAATATGAAAGATGTCTATGCCCCGGCAGCCAAAACTCCGATTGACATAGCTGTGGGTGATTTCTGGGTAGAAAATACTGGCGACGAAATTGCCGTTGTTTGGAATGAACCAATGTCAAATATCAGCGGTACGGATTACTATACTGTAAATATTTTTGATTCGAATGGTATTGAGAATAACAGGTGCGGCAGAGGTTCGATCAAATACACATCGATTGTCGCGGGCAATTTTTTTGATACGATCAGCTCCGTTTTCGATGAAGATGGCACGACTTCTATTATTACTTGTTTGGGTGATGAAATTGCCGCTATCTCGTCAGAGCCGAATAGTAATGGCTGTTATCCAATATATATACTAAGTTATAGCCGCAAAAAACCGATAGCAACTCTGCTTACGACAAACACAATCCCGATTAAAACACTCGCTGCCGGAAACTTTGTAACGAACGATAGTTTGGACGAGTTGGCAATAATATTTTCAAATGGTACGGCGATACGGATATATGAGCCGGATGGTACTTTTGTATCTCAAATTACTGCCGCTTCAAATATCAAAGAAATCGTCGGCGGAAATTTTGATACCGCTTACGCAGGCGATGAAATCGCAGGCATCGATACTTTATCCTCACGGATTTATTTCTATCGTAGAGGTTCGACTTCTGGTTATTATAAAACTGCCGGGGTAACAGGCGGCTCTGTCTGGTCGAATATTGGAGCAGGGAATTTTTACCTCGGCTCTACAACTCGCGATGAAGTCGCGGTCGCAAGTTCGACCGCTTCAAGCGGCATTTACAAAATATTTTGCTACGAGATTAGTGCCACAACGCCGGCTAAAGAAATCAATCAGGATGTTCTTAGTGTAAGTTCAAGAGCGTTGGATGGTGGTACATTCCCAATTGCCCAGACTCTCGGCTTGTACGAACGAGCTCTAGGATTTACTAGCAATAATTTCACAACCGCTATGAGCACTTGGGCAGAGCGTGTTGCAGTTTTGCCTTCAGCCCCGCAAACAACCGCGACTCCCGTATTCTGGCTTAATTCCGCACCTTTAGATAGTACGAAACAATACCTAAAGGTTACACCAATTGTGAGATAGATGCTTTTGTAAATCGGTGCAATCCGCTCTTAGAAATTAACTGAAAATCATCTTTACTTTTAGCTGGTTTTGTGACTTTCGACGAAAGTCTCAATTAATTCTACTGTTTTTTGGGCTTTTTAAAAATTTCCGCAAATAAATACCAGCAACTAGCACCCAAAACCTGTTTTCAATAGCATATTGAAAACGTATGTAGCATTTTAATTCTAAATGTAGCATTTTAAAAATATTAGTATCTTTTTTTTATTTGCGCAAACTCGACTTGCACAATTTTAAGCCAGAAAACATATATTTCTCACCTTTTAAGACTGAACGTGCATCATTTTACATAAAAGTTTATGAAGAAACCTCATATTAGGCCATTTTTCCACAAATAATTACTTTCGGCGCCTTATTTTCCTTGTGCAAATGTAAGACACTGTATTTTCTTGCAAAAAACGAAATCTTCGTTATTGTATGACCATAAAATTTTGAACGATTTATTGTTATATTTTAGATTTGAGAAGAAAGAAAAGACTATGGAAAAAGAAATGGCTTCGGAAATGAGAAAATCAAGCTGGCAGGAACGCTACCTTGCTTCACAGATATATACTTTACGCTGCAAAATAGAGGATAATGTTGGAATGCTTGGCAAAATCTTTACCGCCATCGGGCAAACCAACACGAACCTTGGCGATGTTACCACTATCGGCATCGAAGGCAAAAGCAAGATTAGAGATATACAGGTATATTGCTCAAGCAAACAGCAGCTTGATAAGGTTATCGAGAGCGTAAAACAAGTTGCCGGCCTTGAAATCCTAAATGTTCAAGATGATGTTATGGAAATCCACCGCAGGGGCGCTATCGATATCAAAAGCAGAATTCCGATTCGCACACTAACAGACCTGCGAATGATATATACTCCCGGTGTTGCATCCGTTTGCCAGAAAATCGTCGCCGAGCCTGATTCCGCGTGGGAATATACCGGCCTTTGCGATAGAGTGGCTGTCGTAACAAATGGCACTGCGGTTTTAGGTTTGGGAAATATCGGCGTTGTCCCTTCTCTGCCTGTAATGGAAGGCAAAGCCGCGATATTTTCTGAATTCGCGAATATCAGCGCAGTTCCAATGCTCGTGGATTCAAAGAATCCTGACGAAGTTGTTGAAACAGTTTGCAAAATAGCGAAAAGTTTTGGTGCTATTCAACTCGAAGATATTTCCGCACCAACCTGTTTTGAAATTGAAAAGAAATTACAGGATAGACTTGATATTCCCGTTATGCACGATGATCAGCACGGCACAGCGACAGTATTGCTGGCCGCATTGATGAATGCTTTGAAGAAAACCAAAAAAGACCCGAAGAAATGCAGCGTACTCATTCTTGGCGCTGGTGCTGCCGGTGTTGCGATTACAAAAATCCTTCTAAAATTCGGCGTAAAAGATATTGTTGTTTACGATTCCTGCGGCGCGATTTATAGAGGCCGAACCGAAAAGATGAACATCTACAAACAGCAGTTGGCCGAGATTACAAATAAAGAAAACCAGCAGTGCAGCCTGCTGGAAGGTTTCAAAGGCAAGGATATTTTCATTGGCGTAGCACAGCCGAATGCTGTTTCAAAGGAAATGATTGCCGCGATGGCCAAAGACGCTCTTGTTTTCCCATTGAGCAATCCTGTCGGCGAAATTACAGTTAAAGAAGCGCTTGAAGCCGGCGCAGCGGTTGCCGCCGACGGCAGAACAATCAACAATGCTCTGGCTTATCCGGGTTTGTTCAGAGGCGCACTCAATATTAAAGCGAAAGATATAACAGTTGATATGCAGTTGGCCGCGGCCCAAACGCTTGCGCAAATATCGCCCGAAGGAAAACTGCTTCCCGATATTCTTGAAAAAGCAACACACGAAGCTGTTACAAAAGCTGTCGAACAGGCCTATAAGGAATAAGATTTTTTAGCGATGTAATCTGACAAAAAACTATCACTGCATTTGAATTTTTTGCCGGTGATAGTCATTGTTTCTTTGAGCCGAATATCAGTTGATGAAG
>MHYA01000212.1:81457-109611 GCA_001825675.1 Planctomycetes bacterium GWF2_42_9
AACGCGGTCTAGATTTCTGTCGATTAGCCAGAAATGTTTTGTTGGTTCTAATGCCAAGGCAACCTTTTTTGTTTGCCCGGGTTCAAGATACACACGCTCAAAACCACGCAAATCTTTTTCGTATGTTGTTACGCTGCTGACTTTATCCCTAACATAAAGCTGGACAATTTCATCTCCGGCCATTTTGCCGGTATTGGTTATATTGACGGTTACCGTGATAGGCGTATTTGCAGAGCCGTTCTTGGGCGTAACAATTAAATCACTATAGCTGAACGTCGTATAACTCAAACCATATCCGAATGGATAAAGCGGCCCAACGACACAGGATTTATCAATGCCGTTAGCGTCTGCCTTCTTTTGGCTATTTTGTGCGCCGGGCTTGCAAGGAAACGCGAGCGGTATTTGACCTACGCTGCGTGGAAATGTGATTGGGAGTTTGCCGCCGGGATTATATTTTCCGAAAAGCACTTCCGCGACGGCTTGTCCGGTGAATTCGCCGCCGAACCAGCTTTCTATTACAGCAGGGCAATTTTGCTGTATCCAATTAATGCTTACCGCGCGACCGCTTGCTAAAACAACTATGACTGGTTTGCCTGTGCTATGTAATTTATATAACAATTCATTTTGTATTGGTGGCAGATCAAGGCTTGTGCGGGAGTAACCTTCACCAACGATTCTTTTATTGTCGCCTACCGCAGCTATGATTAGGTCGCAATCTTTAGCGGCTGAAACAGCTTCATTGATGCCGTCAATCTCATCATCTGATAGGGGAGTGAAGATGATTTCATCTTTCGGCCATACTTTACTATAATGCGTGCAGCCTTGTTTATATACGATCTCTGAACTGTCTTTTGTTATTTCACGTATTCCTTCAAGTATGCTGATAACCTGGCCGTTGCTTGGGCCGTAACGACAGCGATGTGCTTCCTTTTCATCCGCATTAGGGCCTGTAACCAAAATTCTTTTCAGTGTTTTGGTGTTCAGGGGCAAAATGGACTTTTCATTTTTCAAAAGCACGATACATTTTCGTGCGGCTTCGAGTGCTTTTTCTTTGTGTTCTTTACAGGCAATAATTTTGTCTGCTTCTTCAGGATTGCGATAAGGTTTATCGAACAGCCCAAGTATAAATTTGACACGCAGAACATCAGAAACTCTTGCATCGACTATTTTCATTGATAGCGAGCCGTCAGCAATATTCTCGCGCAACGGCATAACAAAAACATTCGGTTCGTCAAAAAACGTACGAACGTTTCCGCCTGATTCAATAAAACAGCGAACTGCGCCTTTGTAATCCTGCTCGACAAAATGTTTATTCGAGAGAAACTCAACAGCCTCGGAGTCTGAAACAACGTATCCATTGAATCCCATTCTTTTTCGTAGGATTTCAATTAAGAAATATGAACTGCCGGAAATTGGCTCTCCATCCCAATCGTTATAAGAACTCATTACGCCGTGAATGCCGACTTCCTTAATTACACGTTCAAACGGATATAAATGAAACATTTCCATTTCGCGAGGCGTTACCTGCGGATCGGTTCTGGCGTGTCCATCGCGGCCTCCATTAGGAATTCCGTAAACCGCGAAATGCTTGCACGTAACTCCAATGCCGGACTCTTTTAAACCTTTGGCCTGTTCTATTCCGAGTTCAGTGATTAGAAAAGGGCACTCACTGTAACATTCAACCATCCTGCCCCATCGCGGATCGCGAGGCACATCGATAATCGGGGAATAAACGTTTGTATAACCTAATGCAAAACCTTCCTCGCCTGTGATTTGTCCTATACTGCGAACTAATTGCCTGTCGAATGCAGCACCAACACCCAACTGGCTTGGAAAATTTGTCGCTTTAGTATGAGCGATTCCGCGAATGCCTTCATTTGTAAAATCAACCGGGATGCCTAAACGCGTCTGTTCTATAAACCATTTCTGAACTTCGTTGATAACTTTGGTATGTTCTGATGGCGGCCAATCTGACCCTTCGCTTCGGAAGCCATTAAGATGTTCATCGATGTTGCCGATTCCGTCTTTCCAAATCTTATTTTTCCATTCCTCTGTCGGCAGTTTATCCTGCAAAACTTTTTTGTAGCCGTACAGCGTAACCAACTGCATTGTTTTTTCATCTACTGTCATTTGCGAAAGCAGATTTTTTACACGTTTTTCAACAGCAACGCAGGGGTCTTCATAAATATCCTTTTTCCAGTTTTTGTTGAAATCTATCCAGCCGTTGCGATAAATAGAATCTGACCCTATGCAAGGCATAACAAATGAAATGCTGAATAATACTGATATTAAAAACCTCGGGGGATATTTCATTACATTCATCCTTAAATGCTAATATATTTGTGTGCATATTAATATGTATTAAGGATTTTGACAAATAAAAATGATGGTTATTTTGGCAGATAGATTGTAACTTCCGCAGCCTTATTACGCTGAATGTTTACGATAAAACAGCCGTCTTCGATTTGCTTAACACCATAAAATTTTGTCTGCGTAAATCTTTTCTGGTTTTGCTGTCAATTTAAAAAGTTCAGAAGAGAGAAAGTTGTGCTTGTTAGAAAGGCCGATACTATCAGAATGATTGTTTTCTTTATACCTCATAGTTTAAACAATATTTTACTAAGTAAGTCAATGTTTTAAAACCGGCACACAATTTGTTCAAATGAGAGTTTAAGACATCTAAATTAGTAGTTAAAACCATTGAAATTTGATTAAAATATGTTAATTTTCCCGTTTTAATAAAAGTATCCGTGCGAAAACGTTTGTGATATGGTTTAAATCGCATTTTTAAGCAAATTTATACTATTTTTCGCAAAGAAATAAGATATAATCGTATTTTTAACAATTTAACAGGATGTTAGTAATGAAAGCACTGGTCAAATATGGCAATAATCCGAACGAATTAGAGATTCGCGAAATGCCTATTCCTGAAATCGGACTTGATGATGTGCTTTTGGAAGTTAAAGCTGCCGGCATTTGCGGTTGGGATGTCGAAATGTGGCAGCACAAAATGGCAACGAATTTTAATGTGCCGATCATCCAAGGCCACGAATTTTGCGGTGTTATAAAAGAAACCGGCAAAAATGTAAAAAATTTTAAAGTCGGCCAAAGAGTCGTCAGTGAAACAGCGGCTGAAATTTGCGGCAATTGTCCTCAATGCCGAACAGGAAATTATCATCTGTGTGCCGGCAGAAAAGGTTTCGGTTACGGCGTTAATGGCGCTTTCGCGGATTACGTAAAAGTGCCTTCAAGATGTCTGCACATTATCCCTGATAATATCAGCTTTGAACACGCAGCGTTAACAGAACCTGCTTGCGTCGCTTATCAGGCATTGGTCGTTCTTTCGCAAATACAGGCAGGCAGGGCGGTTTTAATCATCGGGCCCGGGCCGATAGGTTTGTTCTGTGTTCAGGTAGCCGCGGCCGCAGGTGCATATCCGATTATGGTTGCGGGAACTGAAAAAGATTCCGCACGGCTCGAAACAGCTAAAACGCTTGGCTGTGATTATGCGATTAATGTTTCTTCGCAGGATGCTATCGAATTTGTAAAAAGCAAAACTAACGGGCAAGGCGCACCATTGGTTGTCGATGCCGCCGGCAACGAACATACTTTGCGGATGGCTCTTGATGCGGTTGCTCCCGGCGGTCAGATAACAAAAATCGGCTGGGGACCCAAACCTATAAACTTCAGCCTTGATAAACTTTTGTCAAAAGCTGCTTGTTTGCAAGGCGCTTTTAGTCATAATTGGCCTACCTGGCAGGCGGTTTTGGCGATGATGGAAAATGGCAGTATAAAGATGGAACAGATGATTAGTCATAAGATTACTCTTGATAATTGGTTGGAAACATTTAAATTAGTAGAAGAGTGCAAGGTTACAAAAGCAATTATTGTATTTAATAGATAGGATTAGTTAAGAAAGTTAATATGGCAAAAATCAGCATCAAAGGTGAGAATTTACCAAATATTCCATGGCAGGATAAACCAAAGGGCAGCAATGACATAGTTTGGCGTTACAGCAATAACCCTGTTATACCAAGAGACCTTATTCCGTGCTCAAATAGCATATTTAATAGTGCCGTTGTTCCTTATAAGGGCGAGTTCGCGGGTGTTTTCCGTGTTGATGATAGATCGAGAAATATGCGGATTCATACCGGCAGCAGCAAAGATGGTTTCAACTTTCAGATCAATCCCGAACCAATTCAGTTCGTATGCGATGAGCCTGATATTGCCAAATTCATTGAAAGTTACGATCCGCGCGTTTGCTGGATAGAAGACCGCTATTACGTAACGTGGTGCAATAATTATCACGGCTACACAATAGGTATGGCATATACTTATGATTTCAAAAAATATTATCAGATGGAAAATTCATTTCTGCCTTTCAACAGGAACGGTGTTATGTTCCCGCGTAAAGTCAACGGCAAATACCTGATGTTTTCTCGCCCAAGCGATACAGGGCATACTCCTTTTGGAGATATATTTATAAGCCAAAGTCCCGACCTTATACATTGGGGCTGCCACAGACACGTTATGTCGCCCAAGAGAGATAAACTTACCTGGCAATGCACGAAAATCGGAGCAGGCCCGATTCCGATTGAAACTTCCGAAGGCTGGCTGGTCTTCTATCACGGTGTCTTGACAAGCTGCAATGGTTTCGTTTACCAGATGGGTGCGGCTTTACTCGACCTTGAAAAACCATGGAAGGTTATTTACCGCAGCAAAGATTATCTGCTTAATCCGCGCACTATTTATGAATGCGTCGGCGATGTTCCGAATGTCGTTTTTCCGTGTGCTTCGCTGCAGGATCCGGCAAGCGGTAAAATCGCGATCTATTATGGTTGTGCTGATACTGTTACAAGCCTGGCATTCTGTTACGCGGATGAAATTTTCGATTATTTGAAAAATAATTCAGAGCTTTAATAGCTTCGGGTAGATTTCCGTTTATTCTTAAAAATGACAGCGCTGGTTCTCTGTAATGTAAGAAAATCAGCCTTTGACCATATCCAGAGCGTCTTTGAAGCTTTTTTCGATCAGTTCGTAAAGTTCGTCGATGTCTGATTCTTCCGCTATTAATGCTGGTGCAACGGCAAACCACGATGGGTCGATTCTCATAATCAAACCGTTTTTCAAAGCGGTTTTCTTCAGGGCTTTGCCAAGTTCATCGAAAGGCTCATTGGGTTTGGTGTCTTTTACAAGTTCGACACCGAGCAGAATTCCTTTGCCTCGAATTTCTCGTACAACACCGAATTTTTTAAGGCCTTCAAGTTTGCTATATAAATATTTGCCGATTTTTTGTGCTTTTTTATCAAGCTGCTTTTCTGAAATTTCACTGATAACCGCGATACCGACTGCGCAGGCGAGCGGATTTTGTGCGTAAGTATTTCCGTGTGCGAATTCGACACTGCTGCCGGGCTTACCCAAAAACGCTTTCGATAAATCTTCATTTGCGATCATCGCGCCAAGCGGTATAACTCCGCTGCTCAATCCTTTTCCGCTGCATATAATATCAGGCGTTACATCGTAAGTCTGCGCGGCAAACATATTCCCTGTTTTGCCGTAACCTGTGATTATCTCATCAAATATCAGCAGCACATTATATTTGTCGCAGATTTCTCGCAGAATTTTATAATATTCCTGTGTAGGCGTAATAATTCCGCCTGTATTTCCTATCGGTTCGACAATAATTCCAGCGACCGTATCTGGGTCTTCGCAGACTATTGTTTCCTCGAACATTCTTGCTGCGAACCGGTTGCATTCATCCCAATTTGAGAATTTGTCTCGCAGCATATTTGGATTCGGCACTTTTAAGAAGCCAGACATCTGCGGCTCAAATTTTGTCTTTCTCGGCCCTGTACCGCTTGCGGACATTGCGCCGAATGAACTGCCGTGATAACCCATATATCTGCTTATAAACTTATATTTATCGCTTTGGCTTGTTTGTTTGAAATATTGTCTTGCGAATTTTAGTGCCGATTCGACGCTTTCAGAACCGCCGCTGAAACCTTTTACATATTTTAAATTTCCCGGCGCAACAGAACCAAGTTTTTCAACGAACTCTAACGCAATATCGGATATGCCGTGAAGGGGCGGAGCGAATGTCATAATTTCAGATTGCTTGCGCAACGCTTCGATAATTCGCGGATGACCATGCCCTAATGAAGCGACAAAAATTCCGCCAATAGCGTCAAAATATTTCTTGCCATCAACATCGTAATAATACAAGCCTTTGGCGGATTTCATTATTAACGGATTTTCAATAAAATCCATCGTCTGCCTGTAATCCAGAAAAGTTCTTTTAAGCAGCTGCTCCTGTCTTGTGCTTAGTTTCATTTCTTCATCCCCATTAGCGTAAGTATCAGTTCGGGTTTGTTATTTAAAACAAAATGATTTATATGAATGTGCTCTATCAATGCTTTTTCCGCGGCTTTCCAGTTACGGCCGATCAGTGCATCTATTATTTTCCTGTGCTGACGAGTCGCCAATTCCCTTGACGGTAAATCGGTATCTTCGCACATAAAAAGAATTTCGTAATATTTGCCATAATGCTCGAAAAAATCCTTAATATACCTGTTTTGTGATTGTCCTATTAGATAGCTGTGAATGGAATTATCAGCGCGGATATTTGTTTTTGTGATCACATTCTTCTCAAGCATCTTTTTCAAAACGTCTGCATCAAGGTGTTCTTTCGCCAGTTCCAATGCTTTTAATTCCAACACTTCGCGAACCTGTAAAAATGCGGTCAAGTCTTCCTTATTAAAAGGCCTAAGTCGCCAGCCGCATCTGGGAACGTGCTCAATTATGCCTTCACCTGCAAGCCTGTTGAATATTCGCCGAATGACGGTTCTGCCGGTTTGATATTTTTTGGCAGTTGCGTCTTCACGCAGAAAATGCGCGACACCGCCCAGACTTTCCAGGACTAATTCTTTGGACACTTTTTCATATAAGTCGGTAGGGGGCAAGGCTTCTTTGTTTTCCGTTTTGGCTGATTTTATGTTTTTTTTTGATGCTGTTTTCAGCCTGTTGTGCTTATCCTTGACAAGTATCCCCTTATCAATAAGAATATCAACCGCTTTACGGACAGGTGTAATGCTTACATCGTATTCGGCGCATAATGATTGCAGGGTAAGCTCTTTATCTGAAAGCCTGCCCGCTGATAATTTGTTTGCTATATCGTTTGTTATGAAATTCACCCATGTCATAGCGAATATTGTACTTGACTTTGTGTACAATGTCAAATATATATTGGACACAATATAAAGAAGTATGTGAGAAGAAATATGAAAATAATCGTCGCACTTGATTCGTTCAAAGGCAGCCTGACAGCGTCCCAGGCCTGTGAAATCGTCTCTGATGCCATAATCTCGGAATATCCTCTATTAAAACGGTTTTAAAGCCTATGGCTGATGGCGGCGAAGGAACTGCCCGTGCAATGCTTACCGCCAGAGGCGGCAAATGGATAGAAAAAAAAGTAATGGGGCCTTTGCCTTCGATGGAAGTTGACGCAGGTTTTGCCTGGTTCGACAAACAAAAAGAAGCAATTGTCGAAATGGCTACAGCAAGCGGAATAGAACTTTTAACGATTCAGCAGCTCAACCCGATGCTGGCAACTACTTATGGCACGGGACAATTAATAAAAGCGGCCGCGGATTTTGGCGCACAAAAAATTCTGCTCGCTGTCGGCGGAAGCGCTACCGTGGATTTGGGAATCGGTGCTGCGATGGCATTGGGCTGGAAATTTCTTGATGGAAATAATGAGCCTGTTTCATTCGGCGGTCAGGCTTTGCAGAAAATAAAAAAAATCGTTAAGCCAAAGTCGCTAAAAATTCCCGCGATCGAAGTTCTTTGTGATGTAAAGAATCCGCTTTGCGGCCTTGACGGAGCGGCAAAAGTATTTGGGCCGCAGAAGGGGGCTTCTCTTGAAATGGTCGAAGAACTCGAAAAAGGTATGCTCAACGTCGCGGATATTATAAAAATCGCGACAGGTACAGACATTAAAAATATGCCCGGCACAGGAGCGGCAGGCGGTTTATCCGCAGGTGCGATGGTTTTTATGAACGGAAAACTTGTTTCAGGCGTTGATACGATAATGCGTGAAATTCAACTGGAAAAAGAAATGGCCGATGCCGACTGGATCATCACAGGCGAAGGCTGTTTCGATCAGCAATCGTTAAAAGGCAAAGTCGTTTCAGGTATAATCAAAATCGCTAAAAAAACGAATGCAAAAATCGCTGTTATAGCAGGTTCAGTCTTGCTGAAAAAAGACGAGTACAAAAAATATGGAATCGAAACAGCGATCGGCTGCCGAAAAGATGGTATGACTCTGGAATATGCAATTACAAATTCCCTGAAACTTCTCGCAGCGGCTTCACTGGAATTCGCCAAGAAAAATATTTAGATTGTTTTAGGCCGGCTATTCAAAGATTAACGTGCCGAAAAATTCCGGCCTGTGAAAATCAGGTCTTGGCAAATCAACTTTCGCCCAAGTCAGCCAATGCGGATGCGATGTTTGATCTGCGCATTTGTAAAGATTGGCACTCCATCTCACGCCTGAAGCCGGTTTAATAACTTTTGAGTATTTATTAAGGATTTCAATCGGTATAGCATATTGAAGAGTCCACGTTATCGGCTCTTTTATTTCCGGCTCAACAATTTTCGGCATAGATGCAATAACTTCAATTTTATCGCAATCACTATTAGAAAATGGCTTGACGTTTTTTCCTCTTTCAGTCTGGTGGTAAAGCAATAAGGTTCCACCGCAATTCATTTCAAGATTAAAATAGCCCGTCGATATGTCTTCGTTCGGCGTGAAAAAGAATTCAGCACAACTGTCTCTGCATACCATATCCTGATGCTGCTTTCCGACCGCGCGAACGTATTGATCTTCAACTTTGAAAAAGACATAAATATTTTTATCGTCGTAAAGAAGTTTAGCCTGCACTTTCGGGAAATGCTTTGGTTTATCACCCATATAATAAGTTAATTCCAGAGTGTTGGCATTATCCCATTGGATACTTTTTAAATCTGATGAATTTGCTTTTTTAACCATATATACGCTGTCCATATTCATATTCTCCGTTCTAAAAGGTGATGCAGGTAAATCTGCTTTGTTGTATAAGTTGCATTCGATCCAATCGGCCCAGCCGTATCGAACTGCTTTCGGATTTTTAATTTCGTCAGACCAGACCAAAACGTCGTTGCCGTCGATTTTCGCGTTCGCGGGCAAAAAATTATTATCTTCCCCGGCAATTACAAAACTTTTCAGCGGTTCGTTGTTTGACGTTTTCAGCCCCATTTGGGAATGTTTAAAATAAATTCTGATCTTGTCGCCTTCGATTTTCATTGCTTGATATAATGGGCCGGAGTAGACAATATCTTTAAATCCATAAGTTTTAGCCAGTGCCCAAAGGGCAAGTCGATGGCCGACGGGCTGCTTATTTTTCGGATGAATATCATTTGCATCGCCGACATCTATTGTTACCGCCATTCCCGTATTCGCAACAGCGGTTAACGTTTTTAATTGTGCCTCACGAAGATAAATCCATTTTGCGTTATTAGGATCGATCTTTCCGGAAGCGGGCAGTTGAACGTAATAAAACGGAAAATCTCCCTGCTGCCAATGACTTCTCCAGTTTCGAATCAAAGCCTGGAATAATTCGCCATAAACATTCGCACTTTCACGATTTGATTCGCCCTGATACCATATAACGCCTTTAATGCAGAAAGGTTTGATCGGGTGAATCATTGCATTATAAACAAGGCAGGGTCTATACTTGACTCTTATTTCATTTGGCAGAATCGGCTGTTTGGGTTTTGGTTTACGCTCTGCAACCGCCGTCATTACATCTTCTCGCCATTTTTGGTATGCCGGCGCGTATTGCTTTTCGTAAAATTCTTTATGTGCCTGATTGTTTGCATCGGCAACGAGGAATTCATTCAAAACAGGATTGCTTTCGAGCGTCTCTCTGCTCATCCACGCCTGCGCGGTGCTTCCGCCGGAAGAAGAATTTATAAGTCCGATCGGCTTATTTAATTTACTGTTGAGTTCTTTCCCGAAATAATAACCAACCGCACTGAAATCAGCCGCTGTTACGCTGTTGCATTCTACCCATTTGCCTTTGCAGTCATCCAGCGGTTTTTCCGATGGCGTTGCTTCGACGCTGAAAAGTCTTATCTTGGGCAAATTTGCTTTCGGCAGTTCCTCATTGGCATCGCTTGAAACTTTAAGTTTAAGTTCCATATTGGATTGACCAGAGCAAAGCCAAACTTCGCCGATGAGAATATTGTTGATGACTTTAATTTCATTGCCGCAATTTATCGTTAATGTGCATTTTTCACCTTTTTTCGGCGTTTGAATTTTTACAAGCCATTTTCCCTGTTCATTTGCTTCAGTTGCAACCTTTTTCCTGTTCCACGAGCCGATTACAGTTACTTTACTTTTCGGTTCTGCTTTACCCCAGATTGGAACCGCCGAGTCGGCCTGCAAAACCATATTGTCCGAAATGATGGATGGCAGCCAAATCGCGGAGTACGTTGTTGAAACACATATCAACAATGCAAGAATAGCCTTTTTAATCATATTTCGCGAATCCTTAATATAATTTCAAGATGTAAATATTATTAATTAAAACTCTGATGTTTACAAGTCTTATTTGCTTTGAATGAAATTTATGCCTAAACATTTTTTTTCTTACCCAGAACACTAATTTTGACAATCTTGTCTGAAACTGTTATAATTTTCCAAATATTCAATTTTAAATATTAATTTTTAAATTATAAGGTTTATATGCGGTTATCGGCAAGGATGCAGAAGAAACAATGGCACATTTTCCCTGTTCAGCCAAAATCGGCATCTTTAGCGTCAGAACTCAAAATTTCCCCGCTTTTATCGCAACTTCTCTATAATCGTCAGATTGAAACAGCGGATCAGGCCAAAACTTTCCTGAATCCAAAGCTCGCGGACCTGATAGAACCAGAACAAATGCCAGGCATCGTCCCGGCAGTTGACCGAATCGAAAAAGCGGTAAAAGAAAAACAGAAAATCACCATCTACGGCGACTACGATGTCGACGGCATCACAGCGGTTTCGATTTTGCTTGGACTTTTCAAACTTCTCGGCGCGGAAGTTGATTATTATATTCCGCACAGAGTCGATGAAGGTTATGGCCTGAATGTTGAGGCGATTTCGCAAATTGCCGAAAGCGGCGCAAAATTGATCATCAGTGTCGATTGCGGAATTACCGCCTTCACCGCTGCGCCTGCCTGTCGTGAAAAGGGAATGGATTTGATCATCACAGATCACCATCGCCCTGAACCTGACGGCAGATTGCCGGAAGCGGTCGCGATAGTGCATCCGCATTTGGATTCGAATTATCCAGCTCAATCAAATTCCGGCGCAGCCGTTGCATTCAAACTAGCCTGGGCAGTTGTAAATCGAATCAAAAATGGCGCGACAACGCCGCAGCATCTTCGTCAATATTTGATAAACGCGACAATTTTCGCCGCGATGGGTACGATCGCCGACGTCGTTGATCTTCGAGGTGAAAACAGGATCATAAGCAGCTTCGGCCTTCGCGCGATTGCCGATTCTACAATGCCCGGCGTTGAAGCGTTGCTGAACGTAGCAGGGATAAAAGGCCAGACCATCGATAGTTTCCATATGGGTTATTGTTTGGCGCCGGTTCTGAACGCCGCCGGCCGAATGGGTCATTCGCGTCTTGCGGTTGAACTGCTCACAAGCGATAATAGCTTGAAAGCACTTCGAATCGCAGAATATCTCAAAGAGCAAAATAAACAGCGTCAGCAAATGGAGAAAAAAATTGTCAAACAAGCATGTACGATGATGGCCGAACGCGGTTTCGATCATCCAGACCGCAAAACAATTGTCCTTGCAAGCGACGATTGGCACACCGGCGTTATCGGAATCGTCGCGGCAAGACTTTCTGAAAAATATTATAAGCCCACAATCCTTTTCAATATTTCAAACGGCAAAACTCAAGGCTCCGCTCGTTCGATTGAAGGGTTCGATATTTTGGAAGCGATCTCGGCCTGTAAAGACCGCTTGAATACCTTTGGCGGACATTCGATGGCGGCAGGAATGACAATCGATATGGAGAAAATCGACGATTTTACACAAGCATTTGAAGATTATGCCATTTCGCATTGGAAAGAAGAGGAGTTTACATCCAAACTGGAAATCGATGCCGTTTGCAGTTTGAAAGATTTATCCGTGCCTGCCATTAAATTATTTTCAACACTTGGCCCGTTCGGCAGAGGCAATCCCGCTCCTGTTTTTGCCGCTAGGGGGGTCAGGTTGATCGCGTCACCCAAAAAAGTCGGCGTCAATAATGACCATCTCCAGTTGGTTGTCTCTGATAATAGTGCCAGTATCCGCTGCATAGGGTTTAATATGGCTCATCTGGAGAAAAAACTGCTCGAAAACGAATTTTTCAACATTGCTTTTGAAGCACAGGTCGATAACTTCTTCGGTCAGCCGTCCGTTCAGCTTGTTTTGGCCGACATACAATTTAACTAGCTTTTTTGCAATCTTTTAGGTAAAATCGTACATATATTTTGGGGGTTCTGTTTACAAATTTAAGTATAACAGTGTCGTTTAAGTGCCGATAATGTGATAATGCAATTATTTAAAAATTTATACTTAATATTCTTCTTTTTGGCATTGTTTGCGTTGGAAATTAATGCTGAAAATGACTGTAACTGTACCGGCGATTCCAAACTGATAAATTCCGAAAAGATTTATCAGCAAATCGAACAGGGTGCAGAGAAAGTCAAAGTCATTATTAATCTTAAACAGCCGCAGATGCTCCGTGAGAAAAAAGTTAATTGGCGTTCTAAAGAATCCAAAGATCGCCTGCATACCGAAGTCAAAACAGTTCAGGACAAAATTCTTAAAAAACTTCACCAAAAAGATTTTTCGATGCGTTATCGTTTTCAAAACCAAGCGACATTTTCGTGCGAGATTTCCATCGATGCTTTAGACAAAATTCTGCTTGATCCCAATGTTGTATCAGTTGAGCCGGTTGAGTATTTGCAAAAACATCTCGCGCAAGGTATTCCGTTAATCAACGGCTTATTATATCGCTCGCAATACAATGGGCAGGGCGTTGCGGTCGCGATTTGCGATACTGGTGTTGATTACAATCATCCTATGCTTGGCGGCGGAAATTTCCCAAACAGCAAAGTTATCGGCGGCTACGATTTTGGCGATAACGACGCTAATCCTTTTCCGCAATCAGACGAACCTCACGGCACAAGTTGCGCCGGTATCGCAGCGGGCGATTTGGGTACAATGGGCGACTATATCGGCGGCGTCGCATATAATTCAAAAATTTACGCTCTCAAAGTCCAGGACAGTTCCGGAAGTATGGGTAGCGATAAAATCGCGGCCTCTTGGGATTGGTGCATAACACATCAGTACGATGATCCCGACTTTCCAATTATGGTAATAAGCGTAAGTCTTGGCGGCAGCACAGGCTATTCAAGCCATTGTGATAATTTGTCGTATTCGACATCTGCCAATAATGCAGCTGCGGCAGGAATATGTATTGTTGTTTCAGCAGGCAACGAAGGCTATTGCGATAAAATTGCCGCACCAGCTTGTTTGAGCAATGCCATTTCTGTCGGCGCTGTATACGATGCCGCTTTTGGAACATATCGGCCATGCATTGATTCTGCATCCTGTGCTTCAAAAACCGCCAGCAGCAGTTGTGCCACCGGTTACTATGCAACAGATAATACCGCGGCAGATATGGTAACCTCATATTCAAATGTCGCCTCGATTCTCAATGTTTTTGCACCGTCGAGCAAAGCATATACTCTTGATATTGTCGGTTCCGGCGGCTATAACACTTCCGATTACCATTCGAGTTTTGGCGGAACATCCGCAGCCGCTCCTTATACCGCAGGTTCAATCGCGTGTATCCAACAGGCCGCGAAAGAAATTACGGGAAGGTTTTTAACTCCTCCGCAGGTTCGCGCAATTCTTACGTCTACCGGCGACGCGGTTACCGATACGAAAGTAGCAATTACAAAACCTCGAATTAATCTTGGCAATGCTATCGAAAGTTTGTACGGCTGCAAATCAATTACAATAGGCCAAGGGACTTCTACCTGGAGTTATCCTTTCCGCACACAAAGCGCAGACAGCAGAACGCAGGTTATTTATTTGGCTTCAGAAATTGGCAGCGCAGGCACAATTTCTGCTCTCCAATTAAAGGTCTCATCTGTACCCTCAACGACTATGTCAAATTTTACAATCCGTATGAAGCATACATCGCTGTCCCAATATAGTTCGTGCGCATTTGAATCTTCAGGCTGGACAACAGTATATCAGGCAAGTGAAGATATTGATGTAAAAGGCTGGCGTTTATTTACGTTTACAACGCCTTTTGTCTATAACGGTACAAATAATCTGATGGTGGATTTCAGCTATAACAACAGCCGAGGTTCGAATCCTTCAGGTTATTGCTATTATTCAACCCCAGGCGGCAACAGAAGCGCTTATGCTTATTCCAATAATAATTATGGCGACCCTCTCAATTGGTCAAGTTCTTATTCACCTTCTGTATCGTGCAGCACTTATGTGCCGAATGTGATCTTTGCAATATGTATGGATTCACTGCCTGCTCCGGTTTTAAATGCCGAACCAAACTTTACACCTGGCCTGTGCAATACGATATCTTGGAACAGTGTTCCAAATGCTGATACGTACTATGCCGAATATTCCAATGATTCGACTTTTAATGTCGTCGAAGTTAACACCGGCTGGATAGCAGATGCGAATTATCAATTCTGTTCGCTGATAAATGGCCAGGCATATTGGTATAGAGTAAAGGCCAAGAATAATTTCTTTAATATCGAAAGCGATTGGTCAAATGCTGTCTCATCACGTCAATGCGCGACAATTGGCGACTTCCAACCGGATTGCATCGTTGATTCGCTGGATTTGGCCGTTATTGCGGATCAATGGCTCATTTCCGAAGGTGATTTGACTGGCGATATCGCACCACAGCCCGATGGCGATGGAACCGTTAATTTTCTGGACATCTCTGAATTTGCACTTCATTGGATGCAGTAGCGGTTTTTCATTTAGCCGTCGCCAAAAGGGTGATTAAATATTTGTTTAATATTTATCTTCATTTATTTTCAAAATATGTTATAATACTCACCTTGTATTTCTAAACACCGATAAAGTGCATCTTTTTTAGGATTTTCAAATGCCATTTAAAACACTTGGGCTTTCTGACCCATTAGTACGCGGTATTCTCGCGACAGGTTATACTGCGCCAACCGAAATTCAGTCACAGGTAATACCAACAGCGATCGAAGGCAAAGACATAATCGGCTGCGCCCAAACAGGCACTGGCAAAACAGCCGCGTTCGTACTGCCGATTTTAAACCGCTTAAGCCACGAACCTGCCGCTAAGGGCAGAGTTGTAAGAGCCGTAATTCTGACACCTACACGTGAACTTGCTCTGCAAATTCATCAGTGCATTGTGGATTATGGCCGATTTCTCAATCTTCGCACTCTGACAGTTTACGGCGGTGTGAACATCAGCGGGCAATTATCGCAATTAAGTCGAGGCGTTGATATAATTGTGGCAACTCCCGGCAGACTTATCGATCATATTAACCGCAGAACAGTTGACCTTCGCCATACAGAAGTACTTGTACTTGATGAAGCCGACCGTATGCTCGATATGGGTTTTATAAACGATGTGCGAAAAATTATTTCGTATGTCCCGCAAAAACGTCAAACGATGCTGTTTTCCGCGACTATTCCGAAGGAGATTCATAGTCTCGCTTCGAGTGTAATGCAGCACCCGAAAACAATTCAGGTTGGCAGGCAGCATAATCCAATCGAAACTATCACACAGCATTTATTTTCTGTTACCAAAGAAAATAAAATGCAGTTGCTGCTGCATATGCTTCAGAATGGCAGTATGTACAGCGTTTTGATTTTCTCGCGTACGAAACACGGCGCCGATAGGATCAGCAGAAAACTTCAGCAGGCCGATATTAAATCAATGTCTCTGCATTCAGATAGAACTCAAAATCAGCGTCAGCGTGCTCTTGAAGGCTTCAAAAGCGGTAAATTCCAGGTTCTTGTCGCGACAGATATCGCCGCAAGAGGAATTGATGTTGAAGGAATTTCGCACGTGATCAACCATGATGTGCCTTCATTTGCTGAAGACTACATTCACCGCATCGGTCGTACCGGCCGTGCTGCAGCAACCGGAGATGCTATTACATTTGTTGCGCGTGACGAAGAAAAATATGTACGCCAGATAGAAAAATTCATCGGCAAAAAACTGAAATTTGAAAAGTGTGAAGGTTTTGTTCCCTCTAATCCCGAACCAAATCAAGAACACGAACATAGACCGGAAAGGCCGCAGCGTTCCGATAGAACTCGTAATGAGGAAAGTCGGGAGCGTTCGCATCGTGGCAAAAAGAAATCTTTTCCATACTGGCGAAAGAAAAAACGCTAAAAATCAGAGTTTTTTCTGCGCATAAAAAAAGCGGCAGGCCTGCTCTGCCGAAGTTTAGCCAATCTGCAATTATTGCAATGATTAGCGACATCGGCCGCAAGTATTCCGCTAATTTATATGCCACCTCAAAGGATGGCCTTCTTACCCTTCCACCTATAATATACAAAACAATTTTCACTATGCCAAATTTTGAAAAGGGGATATTGGTGAGGATTATTTTGAAATTTCCAATTTCAAACCTTAAATCATTATTGACTAATGGTTAAAAATCTCCTATTATCGATGTTTTAGGAAGTTTTACTGTTCGCGTATTAAATTATTTTGTTAATCCGCGGGTAAGCACTTAAAACAATAAGTCCTTTATTCGCGGGAATTTACTACCCTAAAGGGTAAGGAGTTTTATTGTGGCTCAAACAGATGATTTTCGTAACATAGTATTACTTGGTCATGGCGGCTGCGGCAAAACGAGTCTGGCCGAATCTATTCTTCATAAGACCGGTAAAACAAACAGGTTAGGGACAGTCGAAGAGAAGAACACAGTCAGTGATTTCGACGACGAGGAAAAGGATCGCGGAAATTCAATTCACTCCGCAATAATGCACACAAAACACAATGGCAAAGAAATCAACGTCATTGATACGCCCGGTTATCCCGATTTCGTAGGCGCTGCTTTAACATCAATTCCTGCCGCTGATTGCTGTGTAATTGTTGTCAACGCTGCGACTGGTATCGAAGTCAACACGCGAAAACTTTTCCAGGCCGCGACGGATGCCGGCAAAGCAAGAATCATCATCATCAATAAGATGGATACTGATACAACTGATTTGCCCGAATTGATCAAGAACATACAGGCTACTTTTGGTAAGCTGTGCAAATGTGCGAATCTGCCAAGTTCAGACAGGGCATCAGTTGTCGATTGCCTCGAAAAAGCATCCGGCAATCCTCTCTTTTCCGATGTTGAAAGTGCACACATTGATCTGGTCGAAAGCGCTATCGAAGCGGATGATAAATTAATGGAAGCATATCTCGGCGGCGAAACCGTTTCACCGGAGCAGATTGCGGCTGTTTTCACAAAAGCTCTTGCTGAAGGAAAGATCATTCCTATTCTTTTCACAAATGCCCGAAAAGAAATCGGCGTTAGTGAATTCCTGGATATTATCACAAAAGATGCTCCATCGCCTGCACAGGTTAAACCTGCCAGTCTCGTTGATGGAGATAAAGTTACTGAAATGAAGGCGGATCCAAATGGCCCATTGGCAGGTCTGGTTTTCAGAGTTGGTGCTGATCCGCGTTCAAATATGAAATACGCTTCCATACGAATCTTCAGCGGTACTTTGAAAAGTGATACCGCTATGATGCGTAATCACGACAAAAAATCGATTCGTCCCGGCCACGTCCTCAAGAATCAGGGCGCTGAAATCGCTGAAGTTCCGGCAGGCGTTGCAGGCGATATTGTTACTTTGGCAAAACTTGAAGAATTACAGATAGGTGATTTGATCCACGATGGCAAAGTTTCAGGCAAATTCCCAATGCTGCCTGTTCCATCTCCAATGTTCAGTCTTGCTCTTGAGCCGACTTCAAAGGGTGATGAGCAGAAATTGGGCATAGCTATGGAAAAACTGACAGAAGAAGACGTTTGCTTCAAAGTCAGCCGTGATTCACAGACGCACGAACTGGTTATCAGCGGTCTTGGCGATTTGCATCTGCGTGTTATGCTCTCTAAGATGGAAAAACGATTCAAACTTTCAGTTACTACCAAGAAACCGAAAATTCCATACCGCGAGACAATTACGATGAAGGCGGAAGGCCATTATCGTCATAAGAAACAAACAGGCGGCGCCGGCCAGTTTGGCGAAGTTTTCCTGAAAATTGAACCAGCTCCGCGCGGCTCTGACCCTACTCTCGTATTCTCCTGGGATATTTTCGGCGGCTCAATTCCAGGCCAGTTCGAAGCACCTATTCTCAAAGGTATTCAGGAAATTATGGAAAACGGTGCTGTTGCAGGTTTCCCGATGAAGGATATAAAAGTCTCGATTACTGATGGCAAGCACCATCCGGTAGACTCGAAAGAAGTCGCGTTCCGTGCGGCAGGCAAAGGCGCATTTCTCGATGCGATCGCTAAAGCAAAACCGTGTTTGCTTGAGCCAATCGTAAATATCGAAATTACCGTACCTGCCGATTACGTTGGTAACATCGCCGGCGACCTCTCAAGCCGTCGTGGCCGTGTTCAAGGTCAGGATATGCTCGCTGGAAATATGATGATTATCAAGGCGCAGGTTCCGCTTTCCGAAGTTGCAAGCTACGACAGCCAGCTCAAAAGCGTTACCGGCGGTCAGGGCAGCTATTCGATGGAATTAAGCCATTACGAAGTTGTTCCGCCAAACGTTCAGCAGCAGGTAATTGCTCAATACGCTAAGACCAAACAGGCAGAGGTCGAATAATTTTTGCGATTAAAACCTCGTCTCAAAAAGGCGGGGTTTTTTTATATTAGTACGTGAAGTAATACGGTATTTTGGAACGCCTAACATGATTTCTCAACCTGATAACAGGGGGAAAAAGGCAAAAGACACGGTATGTGGGATGTCTGTAAACCTTGATTCTCCCGCCGATAAATTCACTTACAACAGCAAAGATTATTTTTTTTGCTCTGTAAAATGCGCAGAGAAATTCCGCGCAGACCCTGAAAAATATCTTGCCCCGAAACCTCTTACACAATCCATACCATCGGACTTGGATACGATCTACACCTGCCCGATGCACCCTGAAATTCAAAACAAGGGGCCGTCTAACTGTCCTAAATGTGGAATGGCTTTGGAGAAGCTGGAAGAGTCCGCAGAAGAAAAACCAAATCCCGAATTAATTTCTATGAGCCGTCGTTTCTGGATTAGTCTGGTTTTGTCTCTGCCCATAATTTTCATCGCGATGGGACACCATTTCGCCCCGAAATTTATCGAATCGATTGCCCCCATGCGTACTTTGTATTGGGTTGAATTTATTCTCGCTACGCCTGTTGTTCTCTGGTGCGGCTGGCCTTTTTTTCTTAGGTTCTGGCAATCTATCGTAAACCGCAGTCCAAATATGTTCACCCTCATCGCGATCGGTGTTTCAGCTGCTTATTTTTATAGTATCGCAGCTGTTATTGCGCCGCAAATTTTCCCGTCATCATTCCGCAACCCTCACGGCGGAGTAGATGTTTATTTTGAACCGGCTGCCGTCATTACCGCATTGGTGCTTATGGGGCAGGTTCTTGAATTACGTGCCAGAAGTAAAACAAGCAGTGCGATTCGGGAACTCCTCAGCCTTGCACCAAAAACCGCGCGTAAAATTTTTGATGATGGATACGACAAAGATGTTGCAATAGAAGATGTGCAGGTTGGCGATAAATTGCGTATTCGGCCCGGCGAAAAAATTCCAGTTGATGGCATTGTGATAGATGGTTCAAGTTTCATTGACGAATCAATGCTTACAGGTGAGCCTGTGCCTGTCGAAAAAAAAACGGACTCGAAAGTTGTTGCCGGAACAATAAATACTACTGGCTCACTTACAATGCAGGCCGAGCATATAGGTTCAGAAACGATGCTCGCGCAAATCGTTAAAATGGTCGCACAGGCGCAAAGGAGCAAATCGCCGATCCAAAAAGTCGCGGATACTGTCGCATCTTATTTTGTTCCGTTTGTTTTTGCCGCAGCAATAATCACTTTTTTAATATGGTCTTTGTTTGGTCCGCAGCCTCGTTTTGCGTATGCTCTGGTTAATGCCGTTGCTGTATTGATAATCGCTTGTCCTTGTGCACTTGGCCTTGCGACCCCGCTTTCGATAATGGTTGGCCTTGGCAGGGGAGCGAAGGCAGGTGTTCTTATCAAAAGCGCAGAAGCACTCGAAAAGATGGAACGCGTCAACACGCTTGTCATAGATAAAACCGGCACTCTTACCGAAGGCAAACCGAAAGTTGTTTCTGTTTTGGCAAATGGAATCAATGAATATGATTTGATTAAAATTACCGCTAGCGCCGAGAACTATTCCGAACATCCTCTTGCGACTGCGATTGTCAATTTTGCCGAAAGCAAGAACATTCCGCGTTTGGAAGTCAAAAGTTTCTATGCTATCGCCGGCAAAGGTATCATTGCTTCTGCGGATGGCAAAAAAATTCTAATTGGTAGCCAGGATATTGTTGAGGAAAATGGAATCGATATTTCACCTCTTTCCGCCAAAGCCGATGATCTCCGCAAACAAATGCAAACGGTTGTTTTTGTCGCGCTTGATGGGCATATTAGAGGTTTGTTTGGAATTGCTGACCCAATCAAAGAATTTGCGTACGAAGCTATAAAAACAATTAAAAGTCAATCGCTCGAAGTGGTTATGCTCACTGGCGATAATCAACAGACCGCTGAAAAAATAGCAAAAGAGCTTGGTATTGAAAAAATTTACGCGAAGGTGATGCCGAATCATAAGAACGAGATTGTCAAGCAGCTTCAAAAGCAGGGCAGAATTGTCGCAATGTCCGGCGATGGAATAAACGATGCTCCGGCTCTTGCGCAGGCCGATGTAGGTATTGCAATGGGAACAGGAACAGATGTCGCGATGGAAAGCGCGGATATTACGCTCGTCAAAGGTGATTTACGCGGCCTGGTTAAAGCCAGAACTTTAAGCCGGGCGACAATGAAAAACATTCGCCAGAATATTTTCTTCGCGTTCTTCTATAATTCGATCGCGATACCTATCGCGGCTGGTTTGCTTTACCCATTTTTAGGAATTTTACTTAGCCCGATTATCGCAGCCGCCGCTATGAGTTTTAGCTCCGTATCTGTCGCAGCCAATGCGCTCCGCTTGCGAAATTTAAAATTATAAATTTAATGCTTTTAGAACTGCTTTACGAATTACATCCGTTGGGCAATCGGTTTGTGCGAATAATTTGAATTGTTCCGCTGCTTGATAAATAAACATCTCGGCGCCGTTTACAATTTTTGCACCAGCTTTTTTGGCGTCTTGCAATAATTGCGTTTCAAAAGGATTGTAAACAGTATCGAAAACAGTTTGCGTTGATTTCAAATGTTCCGCAGATATGGGGCTTTCATTAACGTTTGGATGCATTCCTATGCTGGTGCAGTTAATTATAATATCAGCATTTAAATTTTGAATTTCATCTATGCTTGCGAAATGACATTCAAATTCGTGTGCAAGGCCCTGTGCTTTTTCAACGGTTCGATTATAAATCGTGATCTTAGCGCCCACATCCGCAAGACCGGCTACGATAGCCCTCGCAACGCCGCCCGCGCCGAAACATCCAACTGTTTTGCCTTTAAGCTGTTTACGTGATATGCCCATTGCGCCGGTCAGTGCATCAAGTGCGCCTGCGTAATCCGTATTGCAGCCGTTGATTCGTTCGTTGATTCCGATTACCAGCGTGTTCACCGCTCCGATTCGCACTGCCACAGGGTCAATTTGTTCGCCTTTTTCCTGTGCGTATTCCAATGCGTTTACCTTATGCGGAATCGTTACGCTAAATCCCTTAAATCCAAGCCAGGGGCGGGATGTAATATTATTTAAAAAATTATCGAACTCTGATTTACCGCCCGAAACAAAAAGCGGCAAATAAACCGCGTTTATTTTTTTTGCCGCAAAGCAAGCATTATGAACCGCGGGACTTATCGAATGTCCAACAGGATCGGCTATTACCCCGAATAATTCCGTGCCTTTATTTATCGTATCAAACCGATACAAATTATTCATCTTATCGATAGAAACTTGTCCCGGTGCTGTTCCCTGATTGTCTCCGATACTTGCGAAAGTCAAAAATCCGCCCAGCTTTTTCGTGATTATTCTGCTGATTATGCCAGCCTGACCCATACAAATTGCAATCGCTTTTTCGCCGTATTCACGCATAACATCAAAAGCTGCAAAGCAATCGTTTATATGATTAGCCTGGTAAGCTGTCTTGGCAATAGCGTCTGGATAAACAGAATACATCTCTTCATAAATTTCAGCTAAATCATCAAAAGGCTCTTTAAAATTATGCTCTGACAGGATCAGCTTTGTTTTTTTGTTTTCCTCTAATACTTTTTTGATGTCTTCGCCAAAGTCTTCTTTGATAAAATTTGCGAATTCGCAATCGATCAAATCCGCTCCATTTTTTACGGCTTCAATAAGCATTTGCTTTCGCAGCGGGGCGGGTAAGTTATTTTGTCCTCCCTGCGAAGCGTCTCTGCATGTAACAATTATCGGCAGACCGGTTTTCTTACCGGCCGCGATCAATTCTTGTAATTTTCCGCTATCAAGCGATTGAATGTAATCCGTTCGCAGTTCCAGCATTTCTGCGCCAGCATTTACAGCCGAGCTAATCTGCTCTCTGCAAGTATTCAAATCCTTCCCGCAAATTGGTATTGTTAAGTGCGTCATATATTAAATATCTCAGTGGTCTCTGTGTCCTCTCGCTAAACTTAATCGAGTTGCTGATTTACTCTGTCCATCACAATATTAATCGCCGTCAAATATGCCTTTGCGATTGCCTCCAGCAGATCGATCGAACATGCAGTCGCGCGTACCTGTCTGTTATGATATTCGGCGGTAATGCTCACTTGACCGAGCGAATTAACCCCTTCGACAATCGTGTGGAAAGAGAGGTCTTTAAGGAAAATTCGTATTTGTGTCGCATCAGAAATTGCCGTGCAAATCGCGTCTGTTGAACTGCATCCTGCCGCCTGCGAGGTAATATGCTCCTTACCAGGTGTCTCAAGCACAACTGTTGCCGTCGGCAGAATATTAGGCCCTAAAGTCGTCTTTAGAGAGATCATATCATCACCGATTGTGGGCTGTGAATAAATTTCTTGTGTGATCGCCGTGATTTCCTCGATATAAATTACAGTTTTCAATTCGTAAAGCGTCTGGATTCGTCCGAATAGATCATCGAACTGTTTTTGTGTAAAATTCTTACCCATTGCCGCAATATGTGCCCGTATATTTTCTGCAATTGGCGGTTTTGTAGCATCAAAAAGAGGATTATCGCTCATTCTCATTATCATATAATTAATGTAACAATAAAGCCCTGAAAAGTCAAAAATTTATCTTCTTAAAATACTTGCCCAATTTATCTTTTAATCGTAAAATATATGCAAAGGATTGAATATGATAACGATAGATAAACTTGAAGGAATTGAAAACGGTGTCAGGCATTGCAGTTTGACAATAGGAAACTTTGACGGCTTTCATCTTGGCCATCGTGAAATAATTCAAAACGCTCGCCAGATGTCCAAAAAACTTGGCGCTTGGCCAATTGTCGTAATGACTTTTGATCCGCACCCGGCCGCGATTCTTCATCCTGACCGCGTGCCGAGGGTTTTAACGCCTCTTCCGTTAAAATCCGCTTTGCTCGAACAGGCAGGCGTTGATTACTTGATTATAGTAAAAGATACTTACCAAATGCTTAGTCTTTCACCGCAAGACTTCATAAAAGAATTTATGATGAAGCAAATTTCGCCCAAAGCCATTATCGAAGGTGATGATTTTCATTTTGGCTATGGCCGAAGCGGAAATGTCGAAACGCTCATTAATTTTTCCAAACTGCACAATTTTGAAGTAACCATAGTTGAGCCGCAGCATATTGATATTGGCGGCTCTCCGGTGAGAATATCCAGCACGATGATTCGTCATTGCCTGCACAGAGGCGATGTCGCCGATGCCGCTTGCGCTCTGGGCAGACCGTATCGTCTTATGGGAAGTGTTGTCAAAGGTCGCGGCAAAGGTTCCGAAATAGGCTATCCGACCGCGAATATCGATCCTCACGATCAGATCATACCTGCAGAAGGTGTTTACGCCGGTTTTGTTTCGGTGGCAGACAATCTTGACGGTATTTTAACAATAAATCAGAAATTGCCCGCGGTTTTCAGTCTCGGCAGGGCAAAAACTTTTGTCAGTGATCATCCCTTGCTCATCGAAGCGCATCTGCTCGATAAAACTGTTGGCGAGTTATATGGAAAATTTCTCGCTATGGATTTTGTGGATTTCCTGCGTACACAGCAGCGTTTCGATTCAGAGGAAATATTAAAAGAACAGATTTCAAAAGATTGCAATAAGGCCCAAGCTATTTTAGCCGGCAAATAATTCTTCTATCTTCGTGGTTTTATCTATGATTAAAAATTTTAATAAAGCGGTTGATTTAATAAATAAAAGCAAAAGTTTGCTTATAACTTCACATACTCGTCCTGATGGCGATGCTGTCGGCTGTATGAAAGCCTTTTATGATACAGCAACACTTCTCGGCAAAAAAGCACAGCCTCTTTTGCTCTCGCCTCTTGCCAAATGGTATGAATTTATTTTTCAAAAACCTATTCCAGTTTTGGGCAATGATGTAAAAATCGAAGATTTGCAAAATGGCTCCTTCGGTTCATTCGACCTCATCGTTATCGTCGATACCAACAGCTATGTTCAGCTCACGGAATTTGATAAATGGTTGAAAGTGTCAAAAATTCCTGTGCTCGTTATCGATCATCATTTAACAGGTGATGGTCTTGGTACTGTCGAGGTTGTCGATAGCACCGCGGCCGCGACAGGCGAAATAATTTTTGATTTGTTAAAATTTGCAAAATGGGAAATTACGCCCGATATCGCGCAGGCCTTGTATGTGGCAATTGCTACCGATACAGGTTGGTTCAGGTTTGATAATACCGATAGCAGGGTAATGCGTAACGCCTCTTCTCTGATAGAATTTGGTGCCAGCCCTACGACTATCTACCGCAAACTATATCAAAACTATTCGACCTCTCGCCTGAAACTTCTTGGTGTAATGCTCAATAATCTTGAATTCCACCGTAATGGCCAAATCGCTATTCAGCACATTATGCGAAGCGATTTTGATGCTACCGGTGCAACCGGTTCGGATACCGAAGAGTTCGTAAATGAATGTCAGCGTGTCAGCATTGTCAAGTGCGCAGCTTTATTTGTGGAATTAAAAGATGGCGGTTTCCGCTGCTCACTCCGCAGCGACGGCAGCGTCGATGTCCAGCAAATCGCCAGCGAACTCGGCGGCGGCGGCCACAAATTAGCTTCTGGCGTTAATCTAAAGGGAAATCTTGCAGAAGTAAAAAAACTTATCCTCGACCGTTTCGAACAACAGCTATCGAGTAAAGATTAATATTTTTATTGTTTTGCATTTATCTTTTTGGCTGCTAAAAAAGTACCGATTATTATTATGACAAGAATGCAAACAACATAAGGCAATTCTAATTTTTTTGACAAAATTTCATACGTCCCGATAAGGCCAAAAAGTATAAATATTGTTGCTGCAACCCATTTGATCGCTTTTTCAGGAATGTGTTTATGCATTACGATCCCGATGATGATTCCGATCGCGTCAGCTATTATCATACCCAGAGTTGTGCCCATTAGAACCATAAATGTATTATGATATTCGACCGCCAGGCTTATGGTAGCAAGTTGTGTTTTGTCTCCCATTTCAGCGATGAAAAAAGCTATCCCTACGGTAAGAATCGGCCCAAACCTTGACCCTTTTTTGTCTTCACCTTCAAGTTTGTCGCCGCGAATAGTCCATAAACCAAAACCAATGAAAGATAAAGCCGCAACCAACCGAATAATATCTAAAGGGATGATGGTGGCAAGTAATCGACCTGTACCGGCAGCCAGGGCGTGATTTATGATAGTAGCCAAAAATACTGCGATAAGAACCTTGTGTGCCTTATATTTCGTGGCAAAAGCCATTGCAAGAAGCTGTGTTTTATCGCCCATTTCCGCAAGGACTACGAAAAGAAGAGAGGCTATAAATGCTTCCATTAAATACTTTCTACAACATTAATGTTATTGCATTGGGTGTGAAATGATCGACATACAAAGACCATATAATATATGGTGCTGCGCAGCACGAACAAACCGGATTTAAAACCGTCCCTGTTAAGTATGAGTAATAGTAGTTTTATGCTAAAAAACTACTATTTACGATGTCTAATTTTCCATTTCTGGTGTCTTTTTTTGCTTCCGATTTTCCGTCTTCTACGCGGTTTTGCCATTTTTATGAAACTCCATATATAAATTTTTATTTATTTCGTAAACTTATTTAGGGTGATAAGATATAATGTATTAGTATTTTTTGCAAGTAAGTATTCTAAAATTATTATTTTTTCAGGTGCAATAATGATACAATGTAAGGACTGCGAATTATGCGAAATGGGTACGGACAACCGCAGACTTTTCAAATGCGACCCCTTCATCAATATTAAAGAGCCTGAATGTATTCAGAAATGGCAGTTAATTCGTCTCGATATGCTTTTGGTTACCTACCGCGGTATGCAGCAATGGCAGGAGAAAATCGCTCCTCTCCAGGATAAGATTTTTAAATATATGGAACGCGAAATGGGCGAAATTGACGAAAGCGAAAAATGGAAGGTTGACGAGGAGGGCGAGAATGAGGATAATAAATTAGTATAAATTTTAGACCGTGGTGCTTTATGTCATTTCGACTGAAGTCTTGCGACAGCAAGACGCAATGAGAAATCATAAAAATAGAATTCCACAATTTTTAATATATTGATTTCTTTTTTAAAAGGATTTGAAAAAATGCAACTTGCTATGGTTGGCGACAAACTCATCGAGGCTGACAAACTCGATTTGGCTTATCAGGACTTTGGTACATATTTTGGTGACGGCGTTTACGAGGTTCTTCGCAGTTATAACGGCAAACTTTTCGCTCTGGACGAACATATCGCACGTTTCAAACGTTCGCTGGCGGAAATCGAGATTGAAGGCGTTGATGTTGATGATATAAAAAACAAAGTCGTTTCCACCTGGAAAAAGACCGGCTTTGCAAACGCTAAAATTTATTTCCACATTACCCGCGGCGCAGGCGTTCGCGATCATTCCGCTGAAGGTTTAACCCCTCGTTTCCTGCTCATTATTTCTGAACTTGAAGAAGCGACCGCGCAAAAACAAACCGGCATCTCCGTAATTACAACTCCAGACACACGCTGGAAACGCTGCGATATAAAATCATTGAATTTACTTCCGAACGTTTTAGCGAAGCGCAAAGCCCACAAAGCCGGCTGCGATGAAGCCATTTTCGTCGACGATAAAGGCTTTGTTACCGAAGGCTCATCGAGTGCGTTTTTCACTATCTTCGGCGATAAACTGCAAACTTCGCCGCTTGCGATAAATATCCTTCCTTCTGTTACGCGCTTGTTTGTTATGAAGATTTACAAAAACGCAGGTCTTGAACTTATGGAAAAACAAATCACACCCGCCGAGGCCGTTAAAGCCGATGAAATGTTCATCGCGGTTTCAAGCAAAGACATTGTGCCTGTGGTTAAATTCGACGGCAAATTAATTGCTGACGGCAAACCCGGCAAATACGCCAAAAAACTTATGGAAGAATTTAAAAATTTGGTGAAGTAATCTTGTTTTCATTTCACGTTACCTTTCAATAAATCCGTCAACAGATATTACAGAACGGATTTAATCGAAAGGAACTGACAATGGCAAAGAAGATGATTTTAGCAGTAATTACGGTTGTTTATTTCGTTGCAGTAACAACAAATATTTTTGCCGATGATAGAAGAGACAATTCCAACCGGCAGCAATATCAAAATCGTCAAAATCCACAATCGCAGCAGCATCAGCCCCAAAAACCGCAAAGTCAGCAGTATAACA
>MHYA01000212.1:109624-118385 GCA_001825675.1 Planctomycetes bacterium GWF2_42_9
TCAGAATCAGAACTATAATCAAGCCAGACCTGTGCAGCATCACGTGCAACGTCATTACCCAAGACCTATGTATGTTCCGGTTCGTTATGTAAGGCCGATTTATCAGATTGAGCCAAGAACGATCATCATTTGGATTACCAACAACAACGGTTCGCAAACACAGGTTCTTCTTACCGCTGTCAGCTATGGCGGCTATTTAGGCCCAAGAGGCGAATACTACGCGGCAATGCCGACTTATGACCATCTCAAAGCAATGTATGGCATACCGTGCGTTGTGCCGGAAAGAACAAATGTTGTTGTCTATTTAGGCAATGTCCGCGGCAATGAATCCGTCGTAATACTCACCAGAAAAGGTACTGATTATTACGGCCCTCGCGGCGAATGCTACCACTATTTGCCAACTGTAGCTCAACTTAGTTTGACTTATGGACGGTAAATAAGTGGGCTTAAGTATTTTACATTTAGCTAGTTATGTGTTGGATTTGTATTCCTTGTTACCTTGTGCAAATCAAAGCCACTGATATATCAAGGACACAGTAATGGAATAATTTGAGGGTGGGCTTCAGCCCACGCGGCTTTATCTGAAAGGGAAGTAAAAATGACAAAGAAAATGATATTCGGTTTACTTGCGGCGATTATGCTTTTAGCTCTTCCCGCTTGCACATTCGCCCGCGGCGGCCACGGTGGGGGGTATCATGGACGTCATCATCATGGCCATTCTCATAGTCGTTGGTCTTTTAACTTTGGCTTTGTCGTTGCTCCACCCCCAGTTTATCCTGTCGTAGTTTATCCTCCTCGTCAGGTTGTCGTTGTCGATCCGACACCAGTTTATGTTGCACCAGCTCCGGTTTATGTTACCCCGGCCCCGACAGTTATTGAAAAAACCGTAGTCGTGCAGCAGCCGGTGGTTCAGGAAACCGCAGTTGTGTGGATCGCGAATGACAACGGCTCCAAAACCGAAATAAAACTTATCCGCACAAACGAAGGCGGCTATAAAGGTCCTCGCGGCGAATATTACGCAACTATGCCGACCGAAGAAGATTTGAAGGTTCTATACGGCGTTCGTACCGTTCAGGCAAAACCCTCAAACTTCACAGTCTGGATTGTAAATGATAACGGTTCGCAAACCCCAATTACTCTCACACCATCCGGCAGCGGCTTTGTCGGGCCGTCTGGTGAATACTATCCAACAATGCCGACCGAAGAACAGCTCAAAGCTCAATATGGCCTGCGTACAAATGTTCCCGCTGAAAATACCGTAACAGTTTGGGTTAGCGAAAATCTGCCAATCGTGCTAAATAAAAGTGGCGATGAGTACATCGGCCCAAAAGGAGAACACTACGAATCGGTTCCGACCAAAGATCAGTTAGCTTTGATTTACGGCCATAAAGCCGAAAAAATCGATAACGGAAACACCGTTGTCTGGCTCACTGCTCCAGACGGCACAAAAACTCCCATTACTCTGCAAAAGCAGGGCAGCGGATACGTTGGCCCAGCTGGCGAGAAATATAATACTTTACCGACAGAAGACCAGCTAAAAGCACTGTATGGCACATCGACGGATACCGAAACTAAAGAACTGAATTTTGAAATCACAAAAGATGATGGAACAAAGACACTTGTTACTCTGAAAAAAGATGGCTCTGAATTCATCGGCCCTAAAGGCGAACGATACGGCAAAATGCCGACCGAAGAACAATTGAGACTTATTTACGGTAAATAATAATATCTATAACATCTTCCTCCTCCAAAGCCCTCACTCTTTAGTGAGGGTTTTTTTATTAAAAAATTTTATGGGAATTCATTATTGCAAAATTGTAGAATCATCGTATATTCACAAAGCAAATAATAGCTATAAAGATAAGGAATCCCTAACGAAATGAATGTAAGAAACGCCACAGTAAAAGATGTCGATATTATTTATTCGTTGATTAGCCGATATGCGCAGTTGGACAAAATGTTGTTTCGTTCAAAAGCATATATCTTTGATAACCTCCAAATGTTTAATGTAGCAGAAGAAGACGCAAAAGTTGTCGGCTGCTGTGCGTTGCAGGTTATTTGGGCTGACCTGGCTGAAATTAAATCTTTAGCTGTTGATGAGGCTTATCAGAATAAAGGCATTGGCAAAGTTCTCGTAGAAAAAGCGATCGAACAGGCAAAGCATCTTGGCGTCCCAAAAGTTTTTGCACTTACACTTGCCCCAAATTTTTTCCTGAAAAACGGTTTCAGCGTAGTCGATAAAAAAACGATGCCTATGAAAGTATGGAGCGATTGTTCAAAATGCAGCAAGCAGGAAAACTGCGACGAAATCGCAGTAGAATTGACTTTGTAGTCAATTCTACTGTCCCCGAATCTTCAGGAATTTGTTTCCTCGAAAAACAAATTCAGAGGGGACGTGGCCTTATAAATAGTTTATCCTATCTGTCTTCGTTGGAACAATGCGACAGCTATTAGAATAAATGCCGCAGAATAGATCATTCCGTAAATTCCGCAGGATAAAATATAATTGAAAGTTACCTTGACACCTTCATTGAATAATGCGTCGCTAATCCAGAAGGTCTGCAAACTTGGCACAATTACTTTCCCGATTTTCGCCCACAAATGCGAGTCGGCCAATCTTCCAAAAGTATAATCGCTTATCAGCCCCAGCAAAAACAGGCCTATGCAGCAGCTTAAAGTTACAAGAACATTAAACCTCGTTGAAAACATAATGGCCGCTGATGTAATTATAAAAAGAGCGATTAATAGAAGTAGTGAAGCATAAACGTCAAATAAGTGGAATCCGTTATTGGCAGGATAGAATTTCCAATCTTTATCGATAAAGAATAAAAAAGTCATTGAAATAAATGCAAAAATTGACAATAAAACCACCGCTGTCGACGTGAATTTAAAATCGTAAGAGTAGTTGAGAAAAGCAGTTATAAGCAGGGCGAGGGCTAAAGATACTCCGCTGCACATAATTACAGTAAAATCCATACTATCTGATGCCGTGGACATAACCCCATGCCTTATAGACATTAACAACGCAACTGTGAAAATAAAGTGTGCAATAATTACCGCGCCAATAACCCCCAAAAATTTGCCTAAAATGAACAAAAATCTAGGAATTGGTTTAGATAAGGTAGTAATTATGGTCTTGGTATCAAATTCTTCGGTAATAGCGGTAGATGCGGAAAAAATCGATATGAACAATCCGGCTATAAATAACGTAGATAGCCCTATCTCGCGCAAGAGCTTATTATCGTCGTCTAGCGAGTACATCGTTAGCGATGGACTTAAAATAAATAAAAACACAGCGGCGGCAATGATTACCGCGTATACAGGCTGTCGTATGATTTCTACGAAGGTATTTTTTGCGATTGAGTAAAGTTTATAAATCATAATAATTTTTCCATTAATAGTTTACGAATATGAAGTTATCCGCTATATTACAGTCTTTTATACTTGTAGTAAAGAAACTTTATTGTATACTCTGGGCACAAGAAATAGGTTCATGTTTGCCTGTTCGTATGCCCAGGGATGGTTTTGATTGTTTAAGGATGAATAAGGGGTTTTAATGCAGACAGAAGAAAAGAAGGCAGCAGTTGTTTGTTTAATTGCGCTGATTTTAAGTATTATTTTCTTTCCAGCTTGTTACATTTTAAGCAAAGTTACGGGTGTCTATGCCTTGTTTGCTTTGAGCTGGCAAATTCTCGCCGCCGCTGTTATCTGGGCTGTGTTGACTGTCCAGTTTTACCAGCGTGCTTTCGCGGAACAGGAAAAATTTGATATTGCGCAACTTGCGCAAACTAGTCAAAGTGATACGATCTTTGAAGCACAAAAGCGTCAATCAGAGTTTTTCGCTGTCGCCCAAAATCGCCTTAGGATTTTTGAAAAATGGTTCCTTCCTGTCTTTTCACTTTTATTAGCTGCCTATCAAATCACGATGGGTGGATTGTTATTGAGAAGAACATTCAAAGGAGAGATAGAAGGCGAATTAAAATCATTGCTTTTAGGCGCTGTTTTGGCAGCAGCCATAGCATTTCTTAGCTTTTTATTCTCGTTATATGCCAGCGGACTTTCATCACAGGAAAAATGGAAACCTATAAGAGCAGGCGCAGGAGCGTTTTTAGCAACCGCATTGCTTTCATTCCTTATCGCTGCCGGTATGGCTTTTTCGCAATTCAAAATCCAGATAATTCTTACTATTCTTAATTGGGTAGTTCCTGCGGTTCTGATTCTTGTCGGATGCGAAATGATATCGAATTTCATCTTCGACTTATACAGACCCAGAATTAAAGGCCAGTACAGCAACGCGGCTTTCGACAGCAGATTGCTGGCAACCCTTGCCTCGCCGCAAAATATTTTGCATACAGTTGCCGGTTTCATTGATTATCAATTCGGCTTTAAAGTTTCACAAACCTGGTTTTATAAAATAATTGAGCAGGCGATAGTTCCATTGATTATCGTTTCATCTCTTATTCTTTACCTGTTGAGTAGTGTTGTTATTATTGATCCCAGCTCACAGGCAATAATCGAAAAATTCGGTTCGCCATTCGATTCCCAAGGCAATGTAAAGATCAAGGGGCCGGGTATTTCATTTAAACTGCCATATCCTTTCGGTATCGCCAATGTTTTTCCGACCAAAGAAATGCAGGAAATTTATATTGGTTATGTTCCGCTCGATGCGGATAAAAAAGAACCTCTGCTTTGGGACAAAGAACATTATAAAGAAGAATACAATCTTCTTGTTGCGACAGAAAGCATAAGTTCGCAGGAAGAAGGCGCTGTCCCTGTAAGTATTATCAGGGCGGCAATACCGGTTCAATATAAGGTAACGGATATTTATAAGTATCTTTACAATCACACAGACAGTAAAGAAATTTTGAAAGAGATTTGTTATCGCGAGTTGGTAAGTTTCGCGGCAGGTGCACGCGTTGAACCTGAATTGGAAAGCGGCCAGGAAAGTTTGCTTGGCGCTGGCAGAGCGAAAGCCGCCGAAGTAGTAATAGCAAGCATTCAAAAGAAAGCCGACGAGTTGAATTTGGGCGTTGAAATAGTATTTATGGGATTTGAAGGCTTCCATCCCGCGCCGACAGTTGCACAGGATTTCCAGGCTGTTATTGGTGCGGTTCAGAAAAAACAAGCCGCGATTCTCGATGCAGTTGCTGAAAGAGATAGAGTCTTCACAGCTAATGTCGGTTCTGTAAAACAAGCCGAAAGTCTGCACGAACTTGCCGGAAAATATATGAACGCAACACGCAAGGGCGATAAGGCTGAAACGGATAAGATCAAAGAGCAGCTTGATAGCGAATTTACAAAGGCCAGTGGATATTTGTTTTCAGTGTTAAGAACAGCAAAAAGTTATTCGTATGAAAAATCAACACTTGCCAAAGCGACAGGTGAGAGATTCAGCCAGCAGTTAATGGCTTATAATTCCGCTAAAAATATTTACACACACGAACTCAAAATGAATATGCTCGAAGAGACGCTGAATAATATCAGAAAATTTGTAATTGTTTCCGACAGTGATACGGAAGTTACCATTATCGATTTGCAGGAAAAACTTGTTCCAAGCCTGTATGAGGCCGAACCCGGAAAGTAAACTAATTAATATAGGAATGTATTAAAGGATAATACCAAGATGAAAAATGTTTCAATTATTGTTCTGGTTGTACTGATTATAGCTGTAATGGGGTTATACCTCGTTTCGTTCCAGGTCCGTCAAACTGAAACAGCTATTATACTCACCTTTGGCAAGCCGACTAAAGATATAGTTGACCCCGGCTTCCATTTAAGATGGCCTGCGCCGATTCAGACCGTTGTAAAATATGATACACGGCAGATGCTGTTTGAAGGCATCGAAGAAGAAACGGTTACAAAGGGCGGCGAGCCGATCATTGTGCAAACCTATATTATCTGGCAAATCACAGAACCGCGAAAATTCCGTGAAGCCGTTCGCGATGTTCCCGGCGCAGAGAAACTGCTCAAAAGCAGACTCCGCGACGTGCAGAACAAAGTCGTCGGCAAGCACTACTTCAGCGAGTTTGTAAATACTGACCGCAAACTGATCAAATTCAACGAAATCGAAAGCGAAATGGTAGAACAGATTTCCACTCCGGTTAAAGCCGCTTACGGCATCAATGTTAAAACAGTCGGTATTAAGATGCTCAAGGTCAGCGAAAAAGTTACAGAAGATGTTTTTGCCAGAATGAAGGCAGACAGAAACCGCAAGACCGAGGCTACAAAAGCACAGGGCCTTGCCGAAGCGACTAGAATTAAAAGCGATGCCGAATCAAAGATCACAGAGCTTATGGCCGCCACCGAAGCAAGAGCTAAAGCAATTCGCGGCGAAGGTGATGCCGAAGCTGCACAATATTATAAGATGCTCGAAGCAGACCCTGAATTCGCAATGTTCCTTCGTGAGATTGAAACTTTAAAGAAAACGCTCAAGGACAGAACGACAGTTGTATTGCCGGCCGATGCCGAGCCATTCAAACTGCTCAAAGAAATGCCAAAAATTGAACCTAAACAAAGCGGGACGAAATAAATATGAGCCACGATCATAATCATAATCACGACCACGGTAGCTGCTGCCATCACCATCACGGGCATGATATCGAGGTTGAAGAACTTGCCGTAAACGAGCTTGACGCAGGCAGTAAAAGTCTGGCAAATGCTCTGCATATCAGCTTTACTGTTTTAAAGTTTATAATGATTGTTTTAATTGTTGTATTCCTGTGTTCGGGATTTTTCACGGTAGCGCCCGATGAACGCGCGATGGTGCTTCGATTCGGAAAGATCATCGGAGATACTACTGAAAAACGAATACTCGGCCCCGGAGCGCATTGGGCAATTCCTTATCCGGTCGATGAAATTGTAAAACTGCCTGCAAGAAATACCGTTCTGCGTATGCCGATTGATTCATTCTGGTATAACGAACGAGATCAGTACGGCGGCGCAACATTGAACCCTGTTACAGAAGGCTATTGCCTAACTCGCAACGATACCATCGCTGATTTAAAAGGCGGCGGAAACGACTATAACATCGTGCATTCGAAATGGCAGCTTGTGTACAGAATTTCCGATTGCGAACTGTTTTTCAAAAATGTCCTTCTCGGCAATCCGCCCACAGGCCAAACGCTCGTTGATATTATTCCAAAGAGCATTGAGCCGTTTTTGAAATCGGTCGCCACGGAAGCGATAGTTGTAACAATGGTAAATTTCAGTATCGATGAAGCTATCAAAAGTGATATTCAGATCAGCAGAGAAACTGAAAAAATGTTACAGAAAAAGCTGGATGATTTGGAATGCGGCATCGAAGTCGATTCAATGCAGCTTACACAATGTATCTGGCCAAGACAGGTCAACGATGCGTTTGTTGCTTCTATCAAAGCAAGCAACGAAATGGATAAAACTATCAGCGAGGCCAAAGGTTACTCTGAAAGCAGGATCAATGAAGCCGGTGGCGAACAATTGATTAACGCTGTCTTGTCGAAAGATTTGACCATTGAACAGAAAGAAGCGTATTGGTTGAATGCTTCCGGTACTGTTCAGCAGTCAATCGCCGAGGCACGCGCATACAGAACAAAGGTTGTGGAATCCGCAAAAGCAAACGCTGATTATTTACAGAAACTTTTGCCCGAATATAACAAAAGACCGCAGCTTGTGTTATCAAGGATTTATCAGGAAGCGATGGAAGAAGTCTTGACCAACGCGCAGGAAAAGATCATCGCTCAACCGGATAGCGCAACGAAAAATCGTGAATTCAGGGTAATGATCAATAGAGACCCGACAATTAAGAAACCAAAAGAAAACAAGTAAGGTAAAAATGGCACATAATGCATTAAATCTCACAGAATATGAAGTTGATGCCACAAAGACGCATCATAAACAGGTGAAGGTAAGTTTTGCACTGGCTGGTACATTGCTTGGCGGTACATTGCTGCTGAACAGTCTGCTTGCAAAACTGCCGTTTCTTTATAAAGATACGCCGCAGATAAGTGAAATTCTCGCGATGATTGCGGCGATATTGCTTGCCACGCCTGTTATTATTCATTCGCTGAAAAGTGTTCTCAGAAATGAAATGCATATGGATGAGCTGGTAACGCTTGCGATTATCGCTGCCTTTGCAACAGAAGATTATGTCGCTGCCAGCGTAGTTGCGTTCTTTTTGCTCTTGAGCGAACTTGTCGAAACAAGAACAGCTTTAGGCGCAAGAGCCGCGATTGAATCGCTGATTAAATTGACACCAACCAAAGCGTCTGTTGTTGATGCAGGTGGAAATGAAAAAGAGATCAATGCGAGTCGTCTGAAATGCGATGATATTATTAGAGTGCGTCCTGGCGACAATATCGCCGCCGACGGTGAAATTATAAAAGGTTTAAGCTCATTAAATGAAGCTACGATTACAGGCGAAGCCTTGCCGGTTGATAAAGTTCCGGGAATGCAGGTTTTCGCTGGTACAACGAACTTAACCGGCGTGCTGGATATTAAAGTAACACGTGCAGGCAAAGATACAACACTTGGCAAAGTTCAGGAATTGATCTTGCAGGCAGAGCACACAAAAATTCCGATTATGCGAATTATTGATAGATATGTCCGTTGGTATATACCAACGATATTGATGATTTCTGCGATAATCTGGTTCTTCACACGTGATGTATATCGTGCGATTGGTGCGCTCGTTGTTTCGTGCCCGTGCGCTTTGATCCTTGCTACACCGACAGCTATGGTCGCCGCGCTTTCAGCCTCTGCAAGACTTGGTATTCTTATCAAGAAA
>MHYA01000213.1 GCA_001825675.1 Planctomycetes bacterium GWF2_42_9
CGGGACATACGGTCGTTATCGGCGACAAGAAATTCGCATTGCATCTTCTGCCGAGCGGCGCAATAAGACCAAACGCGGTATGTGTAATCGCAAACGGCGTCGTGGTTGATCCTGAAGTATTGCTGGGTGAGATAGAATCGCTGTCAGGAAAGGGCATTTCTCTTGACGGCAGATTTTTCATAAGCGAAAACGCACACGTTGTTCTGGATTATCATAAAGCAGAGGATAAACTGCGTGAGGAATCGCTTGGTAAAAATAAAATCGGAACGACGATCCGCGGAATCGGGCCTTGCTATTCAGATAAGGTCGGCAGAAGCTACGCAATCAGAATGGCTGATTTGCTTGATTTGGAGCAGTTAAAAGGCAAGATTGAAAATATAGTAAATTATAAAAATAAGATTTTCGGCGCATTATATAACGCCGCACCGATGAACGCAGGTGAGATTTTTGAAAAGTGCAAAGTGTATTCGCAAAAATTATCGAAATATGTTTGCGATACAACGGCTTATCTGCACGAACAAATTGAAGCGAATAAAAATTTGCTTTTCGAAGGCGCACAAGGCGCTTTGCTGGATTTGGATCACGGCACATTCCCGTTTGTAACAAGCTCGAATGCAAGTTCGCTTGGAGTTGGGCCTGGGTGCGGAGTGCCGGTGCAGATGATAGATAATTTCATCGGCGTTGTGAAAGCGTATACGACTCGCGTTGGAGCGGGGCCGTTTCCATCTGAACTTGAAAATGAGATCGGGCAGTATATACGCGATAAAGGCCACGAGTATGGTACGACGACGGGCAGGCCGAGAAGATGCGGCTGGTTCGATGCGATGGTTGTTAAGTATGCGGCGAAAATCGGTGGCATTAATGAAATCGCGATGATGCACCTTGATACGCTGGCGGGTTTGGATGAAGTCAAAATCTGTACGGGTTACACAATCGATGGAAAGCCGGTGAAGATGTTCCCATCGAATATCGACAGGCTTGCGAAAGTACAATGCACGTATAAAACTATAAAAGGCTTTGGACAGGATTTGAGCGAAGTTGACAGCTATGAAAAACTTCCCACTGAAGCAAAAGAATATGTAAAAGCTGTTGAAGATGCGGTTGGTTTGCCGGTGAATATTATTGGTGTTGGGCCTTCGAGAAAACAGACGATTTTCAGGAAATAATAAAAGTGTCTAATTCTGATTTTGAAAAAAAACGCAGCGAAACTTCGGAAAGGCTCGGTATTGAAGCGTCGAAGTTTCCTAAACATATCGCGATAATAATGGATGGCAACGGAAGGTGGGCGACAAGCCGGGGACTGCCGAGATTTCAGGGGCATCGCAAAGGCGCAAGAGCTACCGAAAAAATTGTAGATTACTGCAATAAAATTGGGCTTGAGTGTCTTACGATTTATTCATTCAGTATGCAAAACTGGAAGAGGCCGAAAACTGAAATCGCGTTTCTAATGCAGCTTTATACGCATTACCTTGTCGGCATCCGAAAAACTTTATTGGAGTCTAATGTTCGGCTTGTTCATTTGGGCAGGACAGAAAAACTTCCGACAAGACTTGTCAAAGAACTGCACAAAACTATCGAAATTACTTCAAAGTGTACCGGTATGGTTCTTGGGCTGGCTTTGAATTACGGCGGCAGGGAAGAAATCATAGACGCGATGAAGAAAATTTCTGATGAATATAAAAAAGGAACGATTACGGCTGATCAAATTGATGAAGAGCTTGTAAACGAGAATCTTTATACGGCGGGATTGCCCGATCCTGATTTGCTGATCCGCACATCAAGCGAAAAAAGAATCAGCAATTTTCTGCTTTGGCAGCTTTCTTACGCCGAGTTTTATATAACTGATACGCTTTGGCCTGATTTTTCGCCAGAGGAAGTTGATAAGGCGATTTTAGAATTTACGAAACGTTCTCGCAGACTGGGCGATATTAAGCCTTCGTTAGTATAAAAATAATGGTTACGTATGAGCGTTTGCGGTTGCGATGCTCGTTTCGGCTTCGTAAATCGTATTTTCGTGTGAGTTTATGGTAAATGAAAAACCAATAAGAAGTTTTAAGGACTTGGAAGTTTATAATGTTTCCTATCAAGCGATGCTTGATATATTTAAATATGTTTTACCTAAACTCCCTGTTGAAGAAAAATTTGATTTAACTGACCAACTCCGACGTTCATGCAAAGCAGTCCCTCGTTTGATAGCTGAAGGGTACTCTAAAAGACATCAGAAAAAAGGTTTCCAAAGGTATCTGGATGATGCAATGGCTGAATCGAATGAATCCGGCGTGTCGATTACGCAAGCAAGAGATTTGTATTTTTCCGGCAGCGATGATATTAAAATATTGGATAATCTAATAGATGTTTATGACAAAATCAGCCGGCAATGTTATAACCTGGCTGTTGTATGGAATAAATTTGACGAACGAAGACTTACGACGAAATCGATGAACGAACAAGCGAATCGAGTCTCGCAACCACAAACGAAAAACTAAATCGAGTTTAAAATATGCTAAAATACAGATTGATATTCGGAACATTGATGACGATTTTTTTTGTCGGGCTGATATTGCTCGATGGTCATATCGACGGGAGTTTAAGTCCGCAAAAAGAAAATTTGCCTGTGCAGGGTACGATACTTTTTGTTTTTCTTGTTCTTGTGGCTGTGCCGGCGAATGTTGAACTCGCGAAACTTATCGGTTCAACCGGTACGAAAATTTTTCTGCCTATCACAATAACAGCGAGTATACTGCTGGCGGGCGGGTGGTACATTTCGCAGTTTAAATTTTTTGAAGACAGCACTCAACTGGCTTCAATCTATTTTATTTTAATATTCAGCTTAAGCACTCTTGCGATATTATTATGGCAGGGGATTAAGTATGCTGCTATCGGGGCATTTGCCAACTGCGGAGCGAATCTGCTGGTAATCTGCTATCTGGGAGCGCTTACGAGCTTTATTATGAAGCTGCGAATCGACTTTGGGCCCATAGCTTTTTTGATGTTTATATTTGTTGTAAAGTTTTGCGATATAGGGGCTTACACATTTGGAAGGCTCTTTGGAAAACATAAATTTTCGCCTGTAATCAGCCCCAAGAAAACTTGGGAAGGTATGGGCGGCGGGGTGCTTTTTTCTGTAATTGCATCCTTCATAATCGCAAGAGTTTTTGATATAATGCCTGTTGTGCCGGCGATTATTTTCGGCGCGGTGTTTGCATTTATCGGTCAGCTTGGCGATTTGGCCGAGTCGATGCTGAAACGCGCAGCCGAGCAGAAAGATTCGGCGTCTATTGTGCCGGGGTTTGGCGGAATTTTAGATGTGATAGATTCGCCATTGGGCGCAGGCGTTTTTGCGTATTTGTATTTTTTGTTTTTTATTAATAGCCACTAAGACACAAAGGCACTAAGAAATTTATAATAAATTAATTCTTAAATTAGGTGAAAGTTGGAACTGACAGTACAACTTGTTTCTAAAAAACGGCTTGAGATTTTCGGGCCTGCGGATGAAAATCTGCGAATTGTTCGCGCACGATGCGGAGTAAATATCACCGCGCGTGATGATTCTGTTTTGATAACAGGGCAGGAAGAAGCTGTACGCAAAACAGAAGAAGTTATCGGATTGATGCAGAGGCATCTGGCAAGATTCGGCAAACTTGACGCAAACGATGTTGTTGGTTTGATAAGCAAAGTTGAAGTTAGTATCGATCCTGATACGGATTTCGGCGTTGCGGTATTTTCGCCAAAGAAAATGATAAAGCCTTTCACGCGAGGTCAGCGAAGATATATAGAAGCAATGGTCAATCACGATTTGACTTTCTGCACAGGGCCGGCAGGTACAGGCAAGACTTATCTTGCGGTAGCTGTGGCGGTATCGATGCTGAAAAAGAAACAGATACGAAAAATTGTTCTGGCAAGGCCTGCGGTTGAAGCGGGTGAGAAATTGGGATTTCTGCCGGGCGATATTGAGGCGAAAGTAAATCCTTATCTTAGGCCATTGTTTGACAGTCTTGAAGATATGATGGATTTTGCGCAGATGCGGAAACTTGCGGATATGGATATTATCGAAGTCATTCCGCTTGCGTTTATGCGAGGCAGAACGCTGAACGAGGCGTGCATTATTTGCGATGAGGCGCAGAATACATCGCCGACGCAGATGCTGATGTTTCTGACGCGTATGGGCAGAGGGTCGAAAATGATAATTACCGGCGATATTACGCAGACAGATTTGGATCGCGGACAAAAAAGCGGTATGCTTGACGCTATGGAGACGCTTGCGGGTACGAACGGTATTTCGTTAATTGGACTTGACGATACGGATATTGTAAGGCACAATCTGGTGCAGAATATTGTTCAGGCATACGAAGCGAAGAAAAAGAGACAATCGCAATAATGGGAATTTTGAAGAAAAATATAAGTCCGAGACGAAAGCAGCTTCGCGAAGCAATTGCGGCCGACAGGTTTGCAAAGCTGGTGAATTTTGTAAACAGCGGACTTTTGCTTGAAGGTGCGATGCTTTTGGTTTTTGCGGCGGCGTGCAGTTTTCTTTTCAGCATTAATTTATCTCACAGCTTAATCAGTTACAGGCCTGTTCATCAAATTGTCGCAATGGTAATTTTTGTTTTGATACTTTGCGGCGCCTGCGGATTATATATTTATCGATTTAATTTCCGGCTTTTGAAAAGCCCGGTGCGTTCGGCGGCAATCGTAAGCCTGTTTTTAGTTCTTCTTACGCTTACAAAATTAAGCCTGCTTTTCCGCGGCAGCTCTTATTTGGCGGTTGCTATCGCGGTTGGCGGTGCGATAATTTTGGCGATCGTGTATGAGCAGAGATTCGCACTTGCGATGAGCTTCACTTATTCGATGCTGGCGTGTATGGCGGCGGGCCGCGAATGGGATTTCAGTCTGTTTCTTACGATGATCACGGGTACGATAGCAAGCAGCTTTTTGCTTAGAGAAGTAAGGACGAGAGTCAAAATCCTTGAAGTGGGAATTTTCGCGGGCGGTGCGGTATTCCTGATGAGTTTTGCGATGGATCTTTTCGCGCAGGGATGGAACCGCAAAATATTTGCAGAAGCAGGCTGGGCGGCGACAGGAGTAGTTTGTGTTGCTGTAATTATACAGGCGTTTTTGCCAATAATTGAAAGAGTTTTTCGAATCGCGACGAGTATGACGCTGCTGGATTATAGCGATGCGAACCAGCCTTTGCTGAAAAAACTGGCGATGGATGCGCCGGGTACATACAGCCATAGTTTGCTGATAGGTTCGATCGCGGAAGCGGCGGCGGAATCTATTGGCGCAAACGGTTTGCTTTGCAGAGTGGGTGCGTATTATCACGATATAGGAAAAATCGGCAAGCCGAAATATTTCGTTGAAAATCAGATGGGTTCGGCCAGCAGGCACGATCAGCTTTCGCCTGCGATGAGCCAATTAATTATATCCGGTCATATCAGGGATGGACTTGATTTGGCGCAAGAGTATGGATTGCCGTCGGTTATTCGTCAATTTATAGAGACGCATCACGGCACAACGCTGATCGAATATTTTTACGAGGAAGCACGCAAAAAAGCCAATGGAGATATTCCTCCCGCTGAATCCGAATTCCGGTATTCCGGGCCTCGGCCGCAAACGAAAGAAGCGGCGATTGTAATGCTTGCGGATTCGATCGAGGGCGCGGTTCGGGCGCAAACGGAAGTAACGCCGACAAAGATCGAAACGATAGTTCATAATATGGCGATGAAACGCTTGCAGGATGGTCAATTTGATGAATGCGAATTGACGCTTAAGGAGCTAAGCAAAATCGAAGAGACTCTTTCAAAGAGTCTTGCCGCTCATTATCACGGAAGAGTCGCGTATCCGACGGTTGGCGGAAAACCGCATCACAGAACCGCGACTGAAGAGCAGGAACAGGAAGAGTTAGAAGAACATCAGCAAGAGACCGAAAATGCCTGAAAGAAAAAATAAGCAGGGCATAAAAGGGGCATTGCAAAACTACAATTTAATGATTGAGATTGCCGCAGTCGTCCAAAGGACTCCTTCGCAATGACAAAAAAACGCACATCCTGTCATTGCGAGAACCCCTTAGGGGGACGAAGCAATCTCGACACATCTATTAAGGTAAATATTTTTCACAGCAAAGCAATTCCATTTAAGAAAACCAAAGTTATTGAGCTTGTGCAAAAAACGCTGCGGAAATTCGGTGTGCGCAAAGCACTTGTGAATATTGAAATCGCAGATGATAAAAGAATTGTTGAGGTTAATAAAGAATTTCTGAAAAGCAGCAGTATCACGGATGTTATCAGTTTCGATGTTTCAGAGGCGGCGGATAAAATTTTTGATATTATCGTTAATGCACAACTGGCAAAGCGGCAGGCGAAACTGCGGGGGCATTCTTATGAGGCGGAACTTGTGCTTTATATTCTGCACGGTTTGCTGCACCAATTAGGGTTCGATGATTTGAGCACAGGCAAAGCTAAAAAGATGCACGCTATGGAAGATGAGATTTTGCGCAAATCGGGATTCGGAGTTGTTTATGCATCTGATAAAAGATAAGGGGATTTGCATACGCTCAACAGATTATTCTGAAACATCACAGATATTGACGTTTTTTACTTACGAGGGCGGGAAGGTTTCCGTTATCGCAAAAGGGGCAAGAAGGGCGAAATCGTCATTCTGCGGGCCGATAGAAATTTGCTCCGCGGGTGATATGGTTTACTCCATAAGAGAAGGGGATAAGCTGGGTACGCTTACGGAATTTAATCCGACATTTTTCAGTACCGGTATCCGTAAAAAATTGCTGGCGGTTAATTGCAGTTTTTTGGCGGCGGAACTTCTAAATATTTTTACGCAGGAGCACGATCCGCATCCTGAACTTTTTGAGGAATCGATGGCTTTCTTAAAGAGACTTGATGAGAAAGCGGATAATAAAGTGCCGGAGTTTTTGATCGCTTTTGAATTCGCGATGCTGACTTATACCGGCTCTATGCCGATAATCGACAGGTGCGCAAATTGCAAGCGGAAGTTTGACGCTGATTGGAAACAATATTATTTCAGTATTTCGGCGCGAGGTTTTGTTTGCAGAGATTGCGAAGCGGCATTTGTAGATAAAAAAGCGATTACTTTTGAAAGTGCGAGTTGTCTGAACGATACGCGGAAATGTGAAAACGCAAAAAACACGGTACTGGTACAGGCAGAGGAATTGCTAGTTGAATATATCACTTATGTGCTTGAAAAAAAGCCCAAGACTGCGCAGATGGTTTTGCAACTCATGAAAAGTATTAGCGGTCGTTAAAAAGGCAAGCCTGAGATTGCTTCGTCATTCTTGCGAGGCAAATGCCTCATAGAACTCCTCGCAATGACAAATTAAACCCTGCCATATGATGGCAGGGCTAAACGCGATAGTTATTTTGCGCGGGCTAAATATGAGCCGTCTTCAGTGCTGATGCGAACTGTTTCGCCAACTTCAATGAACGGCGGAACGCGAGTGTTTAAGCCTGTTTCAAGCGTAGCTTCTTTCAACTGATTCGTTGCAGTTGCGCCCTTGACCTGCGGAGCGGTATCGACAACTTTTAATTCGACAACATTCGGCAGTTCGAAAGATACTACGTTGCCATCGTGCAGAAGGGCGGTGATGTTTGTATCAGGTTTGAGGAATTTTACAGCGTCTTCGGCCATTTCGAGCGGTACTGTAAACTGGTCGAATGTAACGTTGTCCATAATGACAAGGCCGCTCTGGTCGGAATACAGATACTGCATTTCACGGCGATCGAGGAAAGCCTGCTCGATTTCTTCGGTTGAACGAAGGCGTTTTTCAAACATAACTCCGTCTTTTACTCCGCGGAGTTTTGCCTGTACGAATGCACGCAGGTTGCCGGGTGTAACGTGTACCGATTTAACGCAGACACAAAGTTTGCCTTCCATTATGACGCCCATACCGGGTCTTAATTCGCTTGCTTTCACTGTAAATTCCTGAAAAAAACTAAATTTTGAGAAGGGGGAAATATACCTATTTTAGGGCTTAAGTCAAGGAAATTTTGATTATAGACGCCATTGGTTGGCAATTTCGTAGAAATCCTTAAAGTTTATTATGCCATCGCGTATGGTATCGGCCTGTCGGCAGTTAAAGTTGAGCCAATCGCAGTTTTTGAGCCATTCTTCAGCGGCAATCTGCATATCATCGAAATCGACCTGACAATCGCCAGTGAAGTCGGCGGTTGGACGGGGGTTGGCGGTGCTTCCGCAGCCGGTGTACGTGCAGGAGGGGAGTGGATAGACGGAGTTGACATCGAAGCCGAGTATGCCTCTTCGCATATCGATGACGATATTATCATAAGGTGTTGAACTTACATCCCAGGTATCGATATTCATTGAAGCGCACATAAAATTATCGCCAAAGATGCCGTCGATGATTGTAAATTCGCCGCTGTCTTCGTCGAGGATGCCAATGTCGTGTACGCAGACTCGCGCGTTTAGATATACAAGATTGTAACCATTTAGCGTAGGGATTGAGAGTCTATCGAGAGTGAAGCCAGGCAGTTCTACCGAGCC
>MHYA01000214.1:0-150 GCA_001825675.1 Planctomycetes bacterium GWF2_42_9
CTTAGTAGACTATTACTGTTATTTATAAAATAACCGTCCCATTTACAGACATAACCCATTCGCTGGCAATCGCCCGTACATAAGTCTGCAAACAAATGCTTTAAAAAGTGAAACTAATTTTTTTTAGAAACGGTATTAGTTTTTCAATAT
>MHYA01000214.1:257-4853 GCA_001825675.1 Planctomycetes bacterium GWF2_42_9
TCTCTGCAGCGCAGGAACGCGGTCGATAACATCCATCGCAAGGCTGAATCTGTCGATTTGATTTTGTATCGCCAAATCCAACGGCGTATTAATATTGCCTTTCTCTTTATAGCCTCGCACGTGAAGATTTTTGTGATTCGTTCTTCTATATGTCAAACGATGTATCAGCCAGGGATATCCGTGGAAGTTGAATATAATTGGTTTATCGACTGTAAACAAACTATCAAAATCTTTATCTGTCAGGCCGTGCGGATGTTCCGTTGAAGGGGTAAGTTTGAACAGATCGATCACGTTGACAAAACGAATTTTTAGATCAGGGAAGTATTCGCGCAGCATTGCTGTCGCCGCAAGTGCCTCTTTGGTTGGAATATCGCCCGCCGATGCCATAACAACATCCGGCTCGTATCCTTCATCGTTACTTGCTTTCGGCCACAAACTGATGCCTTTCGTGCAGTGTGCGATGGCTTCGTCCATCGTCAGATATTGCAGATGTTTCTGCTTATCGCAAACTATCACGTTAATATAGTCTGTGCTCTTGAGGCAGTGATCCGCTACGCTAAGCAGGCAGTTTACATCGGGCGGTAAATAAATCCGGCAAACATCCGGGCTTTTATTGCAGACCACATCAAGGAAGCCGGGGTCTTGATGAGTAAAGCCGTTATGGTCCTGCCGCCAAACCGTCGAAGTGATCAGCAGATTGAGCGAAGATACCGGCGCACGCCAAGACAAATGATGCGATATATCGAGCCATTTTGCGTGCTGATTAAACATCGAATCGATAACGTGGACAAATGCTTCATATGTCGAAAAGAATCCGTGGCGACCGGTGAGTAAATATCCTTCGAGCCAGCCTTCCAACGTATGCTCCGAAAGCATTTCCAATACTCTGCCGTCCGGCCCCAATTCACCGCCGTCAAGGTCTTCAGGCAGATATTGCGCCAGCCACAATTTTTTCGTTACTTCATAAAGTCCGTCAAGTTTGTTGGATGTATTTTCATCAGGACCGAAAACGCGGAAGTTCGTCATATTCTGACGCATAATATCTTTTAAAAACCATCCCAACGGCCTTGTATTTTCCGCCGAGATTTGCGCAGGCTTATCAACTTCAATCGCATAATCACGGAAATCAGGTATGCGAAGCGGCTTTCGCAAGAGGCCTCCATTAGCGTGAGGATTTGAACTCATTCGCCTCTGACCTTTCGGCGCAAGTTCTTTTAATTCCGCGATCAGTCTGCCGTTTGCATCGAACAATTCTTCAGGCTTATAACTTCGCAGCCAGTCTTCAAGTTGTTTCAATCGTGCAGGATTTCCTTGAATACCCGTCAGGGGCACTTGATGAGCTCGCCAGAAACCTTCGATCTTATGGCCGTCAACTTCTTTTGGCCCTGTCCATCCTTTGGGATGACGGAATACGATCATAGGCCACCGTGCTCTGTCTGCCTTTCCGCTTGCACGTGCTTCCTGCTGAATCCTGCGGATTTCAAGCGTGCAATCTTCCAATACCGCCGCCATCTTCTGATGCATAATCGCCGGGTCGTCGCCCTCTACAAAATATGGTTTCCAGCCGTAACCTTTAAACAGGTCTTCAATTTCTTCGTGGCTGATTCGCGACAGCAAAGTTGGATTATTGATTTTGTAACCGTTCAAATGAAGAATAGGCAAAACCGCTCCGTCGCGGATCGGATTGAGGAATTTATTCGAATGCCACGAAGTAGCCAAAGGGCCTGTTTCCGATTCGCCATCGCCAACCGCAACAGTTACCACAAGGTCAGGATTGTCGAATGCTGCGCCGAATGCATGCGATATGCTGTATCCAAGTTCACCGCCTTCATGAATTGAACCCGGCGTTTCAGGTGTGCAATGACTGCCGATACCGCCGGGAAAAGAAAATTCCTTGAAAAAGTTACGCATCCCTTCAGTGTCCTCTCCTTTGTTCGGATAAATTTCAGAATACGTTCCCTCAAGATAAACCGGCGCCAGCATACCCGGTGCTCCATGTCCCGGCCCGGCTAAAAATATTACGTCAAGATCATATTTTTTGATTAGTCTGTTTAAGTGTACATAAATAAAACTCAAACCCGGGCTGCTGCCCCAATGCCCAAGAAGACGCTTTTTGATATGTTCGTCTTTTAAAGGCTCGCGAAGCAGCGGATTATCACGCAAATAAATCATACCCGCTTCAAGATAATTGCACGCTCGCCAATAAGCGTGGATTTTGTTCAGTTCTTCTTGAGATAACCTGTTGGTTTCTGATTGATCACTCATTTTATTTCCTTCGGAATTAGCAGGTTTGTTGGTAAGGACTCCGTACGATTCCCCATAATGTGATGAAAATCATAAATTATTCCTATTGCGCGAATAGTTTCTAAGCAATTTACGGTATTAAATAATTTACACCACAACAATAAGGATTTATCTTGTTTACGCAAGGAAATTCCCTAAATCCTATTAAATATATCTACTAATTTTCTGCTGGATTGCCCAGATTGTTTTTGGTATCTTAAGCTAAGGGCAGGCAGATAGTTAGGCCCGTTTAAAACTGGCATTATAATTAAAATAGTTAAATTGGTGAACAATGTCTAAGAAAAATGGATTTACAGTTACCGAATTAATCGTTGTTGTTACCGTAATTGCTGCTTTGATCGCGATACTTGTACCAGCTCTTGGCTCGGCTCGTGATATTGCATTTAAAACATTTTGCAAAAACAATCTCAAGCAGTTAGGCATCTGCGTTCAGTCGTATGCAATGGAAAACAAAGTCTATCCCGTTTGTGTTGGTGATGTGAATCTTTCCTGGCAGGAATATTTTGCCAATGAAGCGATCGCAAAAAAATATCTATTGGGGGTGCCGATTTCTCTTTATCCTTATCATAAAGAAATCAAACTTTATGATTGCCCAAAACTTTCACGCAATTACGCTAAAATCAGTTACTGCTACGACAGCAGGGCAGGAAGACAATATGACAGCGGTGAAACAGTATACGGCGCAGGTATCAGCAGTTTGAAGGCAATGGATTACATCGGCGGGGGAACAAAACCAAAATACGAATATTATCTTTTGAGTCCCGATATGGTGAAAAAGCCGGAGCGGTTTGTAATCCTCTATGATTTGCCTTATATCAAACAGCCAATGCAAAATGCTGAAAATCTCTATAAGAGTATGGATCCAGACGATTACGACAGCTATCAGGATAATGTCGCCGACGCAAATGGTTATCTCTGGAACTATAACGGCAGCGCCTGTATTGGCCCCCACAGATCTGGTTATAATATCCTTTTTGCGGATTTATCAGCCGAATGGTTCAGGACAATGGAAAAAAATAGGATCACAAGAAAACCTAATTAAGTAATCTGCTTACATCATTTAGGCATTTTCCTAATTGGCTTTCACATATTACTGCTATAATTATTTTCTTCTAACTAAACTAAAGGAGAATAAAAATGGCAGAGACCGTTGACGTACGTAATTCAAATTACACTTCATACCCATTCAAAAGACGAATTAGCTGGGGTGCGATTATCGCAGGCGTCGTCATAGTTCTCGTAATCGAGATCACGCTTGCCGTTTTTGGAACCGCTATTGGTCTTACATACATCGAACCGCAGGCAAAAGATACGTCGATGTCAGCGGCAATGAAAGTTTCGCTGTTTTGGTGGCTGATCACCTGGCTCATAGCCCTTTTCATTGGCTCAATGGTAGCGGCTAAATTGAGCGGTATATGGCTGCGATCCGCTTCTGCTTTGCACGGCCTTACAACGTGGGCTGTTACCGTAATTGTTACAATTATGCTGCTTACAAGCGCAGTAGGCACAATTGTGGGCGGGGCATTCTCAATTATCGGCTCTAGCGTATCGGCAGTTACTTCCGCAGTCAGCAAAGCCGCGCCGTCGATCGTAGAGCAGGCCGGCCAATTATTTCCGCAAACAAATCTCGGGCCGATTATGCAGGATGTTAATGAGGCAGTACAAGACCCCGCTCAAAGACAGAAGTTGACCAATGCTGTTAAGAAACTTTTTACAGGTGAATCTACAGAGGAAAATAAACAGGCCGTTGTGGATGTTTTGACAGAGACTACTGATATGAATGAAGTGCAGGCACGTCAAAAAGTTGATAGCTGGGAGCGATCCATAAAAGAGACTAAACAGCAGGTAAAGGAAGCAATACCTGAAGTAAATGAACAAGCAATGAAGGTCGCAGGCAAAGCGGCGGATATTGGCGCTGCCGCAGCATGGTTTGCTTTTGGTATGCTTGTCCTCGGAGCGGCTGTTTCGGGGATCGGCGGCCTTATCGGAACGCCGTGCTGTTTATGTGATGACAAAACTGATTGGGGAAAAACAGTCAGAAAGGTTTCTGAACCTTAATATTAATGTAAATAAATTACAACTCTATGATTTTCGAAGTCTGACCTATATGGCACGGATGCCGATAGATATATACATCTGGGCACATTTCCTGTATGAAAATTTTCGTATTTTAGCTGCTTATTCTCACACCAAATATTTCCTAATCTAAAATCTAATCAGGCTTACTCGCTTGTCCTGAAATGGCGGGTAATTGGCTTAAAATGGCCTTGTTTCATTTTGTGGGTTTTCATA
>MHYA01000214.1:5017-12033 GCA_001825675.1 Planctomycetes bacterium GWF2_42_9
GCTTACTGGTGATTTAACAGATGGAATCGCAAATGCCGATTGGTGGGATGATACCGCCTGGCTCGGATTTGGGCCTTACCCAACTCTGACGATTGATTTTGATCTTGGTGCTGCATACACAATCGATTCAGTTAATCCTACTTATGTTGTAGTATCGGCGTGGGGACAATGGGCGCCAATTCAGGTTGATTTGACCTTCAGCAATGACGGCACAAATTATGGCGATCTTGTAACAAGTACATCTTTTACTAACAATGATTATGCCGCAAATACGGTATCGATTCTTGTGCCAAATGTTACCTGCCAGTATGTTAAAGCTGTCCTTACAGCACCAGCTGACGCTCAATGGCACCGTTTAAGTGAGGTTGCATTTACGGCTGTTCCAGAACCAACAACTATGTCGCTTCTTGGCATCGGTTTATTAGCTTTAATCAGACGTAAATAAAGATTTGAAGACCCTAATTGTTGGCTCCGGTTTAATGATAACTGGAGCCGACAATTAATAAATCAAAAGTCCTGAAATGGCGACTGATTGTCTTAATATGGCCTTGTTTACATAAATATTTATATGTTAAAATATGATTAGTTTTGTTAAAATGATGTGCAGCTTTGGGGTTGTAGCTGCGACAAATGATGAATTTACAAAGAAACGATATTCATTATTTATTTTATGGAAAAGATATATGAGAGATGGTAGATGGAAAAAAAATGGGGCAGGGTTTACTCTCGTTGAACTTCTAGTGGTGATTTCAATCATAGCGATTTTGCTAGCTGTTTTAGTGCCCGCTCTAAGCAAGGCGAGAGAACAGGGAAGAACTGTTGTCTGCCGAAGCAATCAAAAACAAATCGTCCTTGGCGCCAGTCTTTGGGCGAAAGATCACGAAGATTGGACACCAGCGTGTCATTGGAGCGAGCCTAAATATTTAAAGAAAGAATTTGGGTTTGCTGATGGCGCATATAATCCTACTTCGTTAGAGCCTTATATAGCAGCATCGACAGACAGCAAAGGAATGGTTTATGTGTGTCCGTCCGCGAAGGGCGTAGAATTTTTCAAATGGAGCGGCGGCAGTGAGATATTTGACGAAAGATCAATGCGGTTAACATACGCAATCAACGGATGGTTGGCTACCTTCTGCGATTTTAATAGCGATGGCGTTGGTGAAAGTCCCGGTACAAAACCAGACCCAAAATTTAAAAATTCAAGTGCTGCCGGTAATCCATATCTTTTTGAACACGGCGTAACGAAATTGATAAACATTCGTCACCCCTCACAGACTTTATTTTTCACTGATCTTGCTTATACAGTTGCCGGACCGGGATTTTTTGACCCGCTTGGCACAAGATTGGCTTGGCCGGTTGCGCATGCCTGGCACGGTAAAAAAGCAGCTAACAGCAGCAATGTCGCGAATACAGGTATTGGATTTTCAAATATTGGTTGGGTTGACGGAAGCGTATCTAAACAGCCCAAGGATTTTATTGATAAACCCAAAATGGGAGAGTTTCCACGTTGGTGTTACTATCTGTGGAACCATTGATATAATATTTTATTAATTTCTTACGGAGGATTAAGATGAAAATTATGTCCAGGAATATACTTTTCATATTGTTTGCGATTTGCAGTGTATCTATTGCAGACGTACTGACCGTACAAAGTTATACAGCAAATCCAGTGGCGTGGTATGGTGATGAAGATACCGGCGGAATCGAACTTACTGACGGAGTTAAGCCTTCTTATGATGTGTATAACGCAGGTTGGTCTTCATACGATATTTCAAGTCAGGATTTAGAAATAATTTTTACTTTTAATGCAAGTCAGGCATTAGGCTCGATCGATTTACATTATCTTAATTATTCAACATGGAGCGTTATTGCTCCTGCGAGTGTTACATACTCTTTCAGCACTGATGGAGTAAATTTCACAGGCGCGGTTACAAAAAATAGCGGTTTTGTTACTAATGACGGCATAGGCACTGCAAGTGTTGCCACGCCGGGAGTAACCTGCGGTTATGTGAAAGCAGTTATTCACGCTGCAGGCTGGGTGAAATTAGGCGAATTTACTTTTAATGCGCCATCCAATAATCCGATTTCTTATGTGATGACACCTGAACCAGAATCCGGTACGCCCGATACAAGCGGTGAAGAGCTTGCAGATGGCGAAATGCCGACAGACTGGTATAGCGAGGGATGGGTTGGTTACAATACATCAAGTTCTAATGTAGTAATTACATTCGATATGAGTGTTCCGCACCAGCTTTCCTCTATAGGTCTGCATTATATGGCTTATAGCGGCTGGACTTTGGGCAGTCCTGCGGCAGTAACATTTACTTTCAGCAATGACGGCATCAACTTTACTAATCCTGTAACATATACGGCATTCGACAGCAGCGATGGCGTTCACACGACCTATGTTGATGTGCTTGGTGCTGTGAGCCGATATGTAAAAGCTGAAATTACAGCTAGCGGCCCGTGGCTTAGGCTTGGTGAAGTCGCATTTGCTGACAAAGGAGAAATCGTTTATACAGCTATTCCAGCCGCCAGTTCGAGTGCTCCTGATAGCGGCGGAGAATTGACTGACGGTTTTGCTCCAATCAGCGATATATATAATGCCGGCTGGTCAGAATATAATATTACCGACGGCAACCTGGTAATTACATTCAATCTCAATGATTCTGTCGATCTGTCTTCGATAAATCTTGCATATATGGTTAATGATGGATGGAGTGCTTATGCTCCTGCATCGGTTACATATAGCTTCAGTAATGATGGTGTCAATTATTCAAATCCTTTAACAATTACAAATCTTGATAACTCTAACTGGGAGCATACCGCGGTCGCGAATATACCCGGCGGTATAACAACTAAATATGTTAAAGCAGAGTTAAAGCCCAATGCTCTGGGAGCGTGGATGCGTCTTTCAGAGTTTACATTTGTCGAACGCGGCGAGATTTCGTACACAACCAGCACTACACCTGTGTATTGGACGCCAGACAACAATCATAATTTGGCAAACGGAATATTACCTTCGGGCCCGTATGATGCCGATTGGTTACTTTATAACGCTGTGAATCTGGACGTTATAATGAACCTTAATGACACGATAACGCTTTCGGATATTGGTATCCATTATTATGTTCTTGCTCTTTGGAACCAAAAACCACCACAAAGCGTTCAACTGACTTTCAGTACTGACGGCGTGAATTTTGCAAATCCGGTAACATGGTCAGTTTTCGATAATACTGATGGCGCCCATACAACGAAAATCAGTGTGCCTGATGTAACTTGCCAATACGTCAAAATCACATTGACTGCTCCTTCTGCATCTGCATGGCATCGTTTGGGAGAGTTTCTGTTTTATCAAAGCGGCGTAAACTATGATAATGTTCCAAAAGCAGTAGCTGCGGGAATGCAAAGATATGATGATCCGTATAATTTGCTGGTTGTTTTCGATCATCCTGTAAGTGCTGCATCCGCACAGAATCTTGACAACTATGAATTGGCAGGCAACCTGATTGCTGGTGCTGAAGTATGGGATAAGGCATCAAATTGCGTTAAAGTTTCGGTTGCGATTCCGCTTGAGTCGGATGGAAGTTATGCTTTGAGATATAAAAATATCGAAGGTCTCGGCGGCGAAAAGATTACATACTGGGCACAGACAAATACTTTTGCCCCGGCAACTATCGATGAAGAAGCACAAAAACTTTTGGTCAAACAGTTACCCGATGGCGCTTTTAATATGGTAACGCCATTGAACGGAACTTCTTTCCAGGACGGCGACAATAATATCTGGATAGAACCGAGTTTCGCTCTTCATGCGGCTCAGGCTATGCTGATGGCGAATGAGGTAAGTCCAAATTCAACTTATCTGGCCTCGGTGAATAATTTCCTTCACTGGTATGTCGCTCACTTGGAAACAAACGGCACGATTTATGTTTATACAGGTTCGTATCCGAATTATAACTCTTCGGGCAATTACGATTCAACAGACGCGTACGCGGCACAATTTATTGAAACTGCTTATATGTATTATCAGCAAACACAGGATGCCGCTTTCCTTGATTGGGTCTGGCCGTATGTTATACAGGTCGCAGGCGCAATGGATCTGACACTTCAATCAGACGGCCTTACGTGGGCTACACCAACCAGCCACGTAAAATATCTGATGGATAATTCGGAAGTATATATTGGTTATAAAGCGGCTGAAAAATTCGCTACTTTGAAATCTAATTCCGTCAAACAGACGGAATGGTCAACAAAGGCAGCAAATTGTCTGGCAGGTATAGAAACTATGTATCTGGGCGATGGTCTTGGCAGATACGCATCCGCGAAAATGTCCGACGGCAGTCTCAATACTTCCTGGGAAGTTGCTTACCCTGACGGCGATTCGCAAATGGCGGTAATACGCAATGTGCTTTTGGAAACAAATATCGCGAAGGTCTCTAAAGTATGGAATGCTTCTGTTCAGAATTTTGTACCGAATCACGTTCCGAATGATGATCTCGTTTCGGCGTGGTGGGTACTTGGCGGTATCGGTGTAGGCGAAGGCGACCAGGGTGATACGGACATATGTTTCATCGCAATGCAAAAAGGAAATCTTGCCTGGAAGAACTATCTTATGCCGGATTATCAGAATATTATGGTTATGCACAAGCAGATAATGCAGCAGCGGATGGGCGATCTGAATATTGACGGCAGAATCAATTTTGAAGATTTCGCACAAGTAAGTGAAAACTGGAATGGAAGCGATATTGAAGATTTAGCTACGCTTGCTGATAACTGGCTGCAGATAGATATTTGGTGGAATTAACATCATTAGATGTATTTGATATGCTATAGGGTGGAGAGCGGAAATGATTTCTTTCCGCTTTTCACTCGGGGGCTGGGTTGCCTCTGATTTAGAAATTAATTTTTTGGAAATAGTAATAATATGACAACATTGAATGATAATAATTTAAGAATGACGCTTGTTCCGCCCGGACAATGTTCAGAGCAGATCAAGCTCGATATAAGGGTTGCAATTCTAAATGATTCGGATAGCGAAAACGCAATCAATGTGAAATTTTATCTGGATAAGCAAAGCTCCGAATTTCTATTATGCGAAAAAAATGGAAGCACAAAGCCCGGCGAGTGGTATCTTGCGCAGCATTATTGGCCTGCACTTGGTTATGCCGGCAAACACAATATTATTGCCGATGTAAAAATGGGTTTGCAAAGTTTTACTACAAAAACAGAAGTTGAAGTAATTGCGTCGCAAACAAGATCGCTGCGTCAAATCAGTGGAGCGTGGATGGGTATTACACACTGGTGCGATAAGGAAGCAAAATATTGGCAGGAAGATATTAAAAGGCTCAACGATAAACAGTGGCGTGAAGTTGTACGCGGTATGAATGAAATTGAAATGAAGATCATTGTCATACAGGAGGTATTCAGACATCAGGAGTACGTCGGAAAGCATAATATTGAAAAAAATGGATATAACGGCAAGGCTTTTTATCCATCTAAGCTGTATCCTGCGCGTATGGAAATGGCGGCCGATGATCCAATTGAAGCGATTTTTGCTGAAGCCGACGTTACGGGCTCATGCGTTTTTCCCGGCGTTGGTATGTATGCTTGGTTCGATTTTACTGCCGCATCTCTTGAATGGCACAAGAATATCGCAAAAGAACTTTGGGAAACTTACGGGCATCATAAATCCTTTTACGGGTGGTATGTATCAGAAGAAATTCACGGTAACCTCGGCACAGATGACAATCGCAGACAGGAAATAGTCGATTTCTTTAGCGAGTTTAAAAAATACGTAAGTCAATTTGCGCCGGGTAAGCCGGTAATGCTGGCGCCGAACTGCCACGATATTTTAGGCGGCTACAAATATTGGCCGAAGCTGCTGAGGAATATTGATATTTTGTGTCCATTTGCATTCCATCGAATGCCGACGGGGGATATGACCGGTCAGGAAGCCGCGAATTTAATGCAAAAATTGTGTGATGAGACAGGTTCGCATTTATGGCTCGATATGGAAGTCTTCTTGTTTGAAAACGGCGCATCACTTTATCCGCGGCCGATTAATCAGGTTATCAGCGATATGACGAAATTTACCAACTTTGAAAAAATACTGTGCTATCAGTATCCCGGCTTGATGAATCCACCTTGGGCACAGGTCAAACTTGGAGGCCAGCGAGCTGTTAATCTATTCAATGATTATAAGAAATTCATAGAGTCAGATCTTTTGAAGGCATAATCAGTTTAAAATCGTCGTATACCTATAATTATTGACATAAGTTAGAGACTCTATTACCATAGCAGGACAAATATGGAAATACTTAATACGGATTTTGAAAATAATTCGTGCGCTGTCCGCGGCTTAAGCGAAGCTAAACTCAATGACTTACAAACCTGCCAACGCGCGAGCAAAAATACCAATTGGTATAAAATCCCAACTCTAATCATATTTGCAATCGGACTGTTTGTATGTTTGGGAGGCTGCAACAGGTCTGAAAAATCCCCATTGCTTGATTACAATGATACTGCCGAAAAAACTTTTCCGGTTTATTACGATAGAATAAATGACGTCGCGGATTATGTATTAGCGTGTCAGATTCCACAAGGCGGTTTGTGCAGGAATATCTCCGAAAGAAATAATCGCAGCGGCAAAGAATGTTTTATGACAACTTATTGTTTTGGCGGAACCGCACTTGTCAAAGCGTTTCAAATGACCGGCAAAAAAGAATACCTCGACGGCGCCAGAAAGTTTATTGACTTTTGGATGATGTATCAAAACAAAGAGCCTGACAGATTCGGTGTTGTTGGAACTTTTTATGATAAATATCTTGATAGCAATACCTCTGAAATTAAAAATCACTATTATTCGGTAACGGAATCCGTTTCCAATAAGGGCGGCCCAGGCTATGACGCGTCAGATGCTGATGGGCCGACGATTGCCTGGACTGTATGGGAATATTATAAACTTACCGGCGATAAAAAACTTCTTGAACAATACTGTGATAATTTTAAGCTCATTT
>MHYA01000214.1:12138-12363 GCA_001825675.1 Planctomycetes bacterium GWF2_42_9
TTGGCTCTTTGGAAAATATTTTTACCGAACTTCAAGAACACGAGTTGGCCTTGTATTGTGGTCAGTGGCAGGATAATATTCGCCAGACAATAAACAAAAAATGGTGGAATGCGAAAGATAGCTGGTATTATTGGTATGAAGATAATGGCGGCAATTTTAATAAATCGCTGGATTGGAATAAATGGTACCCCGATGCGGCCGAGCAGATTTGGCCGATGCTTTGGG
>MHYA01000214.1:12417-27670 GCA_001825675.1 Planctomycetes bacterium GWF2_42_9
AAAACATACCTGATTGGCCAAGGACTGGAGTGGAATGGCCTATGGCAGGCAATTGTGCGGCTATGATGGGCGATTTTGAAAAAGCCATTCAGCTTAATAAAAATATACTTAATGAAAAATTAAATGCCGAAGATTTCCAAACTAATCAATGCTATTTTGTTATTCTTAATTGCTGTATCGATTTTGAATTAACTGGTTCGCTGTATATGGTTAAGGATAGTTTTGTCGCGGATAACAATAATGTTAAATTTAATTTTGCAACAATCCCGAACGGCGGCGGAGAGATAATTTTTAGAATAAATAATCCTGATAAAACGACAATCCTTATTAACGGCCTAAGACAGATGTTTAAGTCTGTAAATGGGAAATGTATTATTCCGGTTAAAATGAACGCCGGTCAAATAATAAGCTGCGAATTAATTTACGAGAAAGATGTGAAATGAAAATTACAGGTACTTTTTTAGATGAGATCACCTACGATATTCCATCGAATAATTGGTCGCAGGCTCAATGGGACAACGATTTTGCCGCGATGAAGCGGATCGGTATCGATACTGTGATAATCATTCGTTGCGGCTTGAGCAAACAAGCGATTTTTAATTCCAAAGCAATAAGTCAAAAAGTCAAATTGCTTCCTGTCTATACTGATTTGGCAAAGATGTTTCTCGAACTTGCTCAAAAACATCAGTTGAAATTATTTTTCGGCACCTATGATTCGAATATTTTCTGGCCTAAAGGCAATCTTAAAGAAGAAGTTGAAGTCAACCTCGCTGTTGTAGATGAAATTTGGGAAAAATACGGGAAATATTCATCTTTTGCGGGCTGGTATATGGCACACGAATTCGGCAGACGATATGCCGATATTCCTGAAAGTATTAAAAAAATTGCAGACCATTGCAAATCGGTCAGCGGCGGATTGCCTGTAATTATGTCGCCGTATATGTGGGGGATAAAGGCCGCCGGCAATGACGCGATAAATCTTGCGCAGCACCGCAAGGAATGGGATGAGATTCTCTCGATTCTGCACAAGAGTGTCGATGTTGTCGCTTTTCAGGATGGCCACGTCGATTTTGAGGAATTGAAGGATTATATTTGTGTAAATAAAGAACTGCTTAATAAATACGGGATGCAATCTTGGTCGAATGTTGAGTCGTTCGACAGGGATATGCCTATAAAATTCCCTCCAATCGATTTGCGAAAAATGCTTTGGAAGATGGTTTTTGCCGAGCAAGCCGGGGTTGAGAAGTGTATAACATTTGAGTTTTCGCATTTTATGAGTCCGTACTCTACTTGGCTTTCTGCTAGAAATTTATATTTTGCATATTGTGAGCATTTTGGAATTGATGTAAGTGATATATACGGAAAGGTAATGAAATGAAATTAGGATTTAATTTATTTTTGGTTTTTGCGTTTTGCTGTTGTGCGTTTGGAATGGATAATGATTTCAAACAGATAAGCAAAAGCGATTATATAGATAAGGTCAAAGGCGGTTGGCTTGGTCAGATCGCGGGAGTAACCTGGGGCTATCCTACCGAATTCGCTTATATGGGTAAAATGGCATCTGAAGTATTTTTGCCAAAATGGAAGCCGGCAATGATCAATGAAGGTTTCTGCCAGGATGATATGTATGTTGAGATGACGTTTCTTCGCACGCTTGAAACGTATGGTTTCGATGTTTCGCTGCGTCAAATCGGGATAGATTTTGCGAATAGCGAATATGGTTTGTGCCACGCAAATGACAAGGGCAGGTGGAATCTCCGCAAAGGTATTGCTCCGCCTGATTGCTCTCACCCGAAATTCAATGAACACGCTGATGATATTGATTACCAAATCGAAGCAGATTTTTCCGGTTTGATTGCACCCGGTATGCCTGACTATGCAATCGAGGCAGGTGAAAAATTTGGAAGACTGGTATGTTATGGCGATGGAGTTTACGGCGGGCAATTTGTTGGCGCTATGTATTCGCTGGCGTTTTTTGAAACTGATATGCAGAAAGTTGTCAAAAACGCTCTGGCGTATATTCCCGCTCAAAGCCAATATTATGAATGTATAAGCGATGTTATAAAAGGTTTTGAACAAAATCCGAATGATTGGCGCAAGACGTGGAACAGCATTAATGCTAAATATCACAAGGATATTGAATATCGTCAGTTTAGCTGCACAATCGCAAACAATTTCAATATTGATGCAAAGATTAATGGTGCGTATATTGTGATGGGGCTACTTTATGGTCGCGGCGATTTTGAAAATACAATAAAAATATCGATGATGTGTGGTCAGGATTCCGACTGCAATCCGTCAAATGCCGCAGGCATACTTGGAACCGCTATCGGCTATAAAAATATGCCGGAAAAGTTTAAACAAATTAAGAATGATGAGAAATTTTATTACACAGAATATAATTTTCCACAGCTTATTGATGTAAGTGCAAAATTGGCACAGCAGCTTGTTGTAAGAAATGGCGGCAGAAGTGAAGATAAAGACGGCAATACCATTTGGTATGTTCTGCAAAAACCGGTTCCATCTGTTTTGCTTGAGCAATCCAATAATCCGCGTTCGCCGGTTGGAAGCATTTTCACAAAAGAAGAAATGGCAAAAATAAAATTTCATAATCCTGAAAATGTCGAAAAATTGCCGCCTGCCTTTGTTATAAATGATTTTGCTCCCGGCTGGAGAGTAATTGACTGCGGCGATTATATGCTCCCGGGTCTTTATGATGAATGGGACGGCCATAAATCAGTTTTGGTTACGCACCCATATAGTCAGACAGTACCGTGCGTAATCGCGACAGATTATAATGTGCCTGCGGACGGAAAAACGAAACTGCATATAATTGTCGGCCATCATTATATGGGTAATTTTGTGTTGATAGTAAAAGCGGACGGTAAGGAATTGTTGAATAAAGAAGTTTCGGAAGCAACAGCGACCAAACATTTTCTTGAAGAATATGTTGATTTATGTGAGTATAAAGGCAAGACTGTTAAATTGGAACTGTTTAATCAGGCTAACGGCTGGGCTTGCGAATCAGCATACTGGGACGTAATTGAGTTTGTTCACGAATAAGGAAAGACCATATTGATGGTAAATAAAAAGTTTGCGGAACTTGCGGTGTTTTATAAAGAGGCGCTGCTGAACAATGTCATTTATTTTTGGATGAAAAAATCTCTCGACAGGGAACACGGCGGTTATTTCACCTGCCTTGATAGACAGGGGAATGTCTACGATACGGATAAGTTCGTTTGGCTTCAATGCAGACAGGTATGGATGTTTTCAGCCCTATACAATAGATTGGATAAAAACAGTCAATGGCTCGACACCGCTAAACTTGGCGCGGATTTTCTTGCCAAAAAAGGTATGGACAAAAATGGCGACTGGTATTTCTCACTCGATAGAACCGGCAAGCCGCTTATCGCACCATATAATATCTTTAGCGACTGTTTTGCCGCTATGGCATTCAGCCAGTATGCTCTTGCATCAGGCGATGCCAAATCCAAAGACATAGCTGTAAATACATATCAAAATATTCTAAAGCGTAAATCAAATCCTAAAGGCAAATATACAAAAGCCGTTGAAGGTACTCGCCCGATGATTTCAATGGCTGTTCCGATGATTTTGGCAAATCTCTCACTTGAGATGGAATGGCTTTTGACGCCTAAGCAGCTTGAGGAATCACTGGATTTATGCGTCAAGGAAGTTTTGGAATTATTCTATGATAAAGAATCTGGATTGCTTTTAGAAAATGTTTCACCTGATGGCCGGCGGATCGATTGTTTTGAAGGCAGACTCATAAATCCCGGCCACGGCATTGAGGCGATGTGGTTTTTGATGGATATTGGCAGACGCAGAAACGATGCCAATCTGATTAAAAAATGTGCTGAAATAATGCTAAAAATTTTACGGTACGGCTGGGATGAGCAGTATGGCGGTATATTTTATTTTCTCGATATTGACGGAAGACCACAGCAGCAGCTTGAATGGGACCAGAAATTATGGTGGGTGCATCTTGAAACGCTCGTTGCGTTGCTAATGGCTTATGAAAGTACCGGTAAAGACGAATATTGGCAGTGGTTTGAAAAGATACACGATTATTCCTGGCAGCATTTTGCCGACAAACAATATGGTGAATGGTTCGGCTATCTCAACAGACATGGCGAAGTTCTTTTGCAGTTAAAGGGCGGCAAATGGAAAGGCTGTTTCCACGCTCCGCGCGCGTTTTGGCGTTGCTTCCTTGAACTGGAAAAACTGGCGGCCAAATAAATTTCGGATGCAGTATGAATCGAACATTTGATTTATTGGTTGTGCTTGCTTATCTGGCGGGTACTTTTTTTGTCGGCATTTTCGCCAGCAAAATAATTCATCGCGGCCGAAAAAACACGGAAGATTTTTTCCTTGCCGGTCGTGATATGAAGGGATGGATAACGGGAATGTCTTTTGCGCTCGTTGCCGTCAATGCCGATGTTGCTCCGCTTTATGTCGGTATGAGTGCCGCTATGGGGCTTTCCGTTTGCTGGTTCTTTCTATCTCGTTTCAGTATTGGCTGGCTTGTAATCGCGACTTTATTTGCTGTTAAATGGCGGCAAATAGGCATTTCCACCGGTCCTGAATTTTTTTCATTGAGATTTAAAGGCAATTCAGGAAAAATTGTTCGCATCTATATGTCTTTGTACGGTCTTTTTGTCGGTATGATACCCTGGATCGGCGCCGGGCTGCTTGGTCTTCATTTGATCATTGGCCCAATATTCAACATTAATGATAAATTCGTAACAATAGCCATCATAGTTCCTATTATGCTGGGATACATTTGGATTTCAGGTTTTGCCGGTGTGCTTATCGTCGATGTTTTCCAAAGTATTGTAATCATTGCCGCCAATATTTCTTTACTGTTTATTGTTCTTCATCGATTCGGAGGCCCAAGCGGTCTGGCAGATGCGATTACAAACGTTCACACTCAATTCGCGTCAAATATTATGAATCCGCTTCCTCAATCCGGCAACGCAATCTTAACTCCTTTAGTTGTGTGCGCGTGGTTTGTTCTTTCAACTTTTGGTATTGGCGGAAATGTCGGTGCGGAAGGGCAGCGCATTATCTCTTGTCGTGATAACAAAGAGGCCGCGAAAATGGCGGTTTGGGCGCTGATTATACTCACCATTATACTGCTTTCGCTTACGTTGCCCGCACTTGGCGCAACGATAAATCATCCTCAATTATATCAGGCTTCGCCTGCGGAACGTGAACGTGCTTATGGTTTGCTTCTCAACGACTTTTTACCCAAAGGTTTTTTGGGCATTGCATTGGCTGCGATTGTCGCATCTGTAATGTCAACTGTTTCGGGCTTTTTAAATTATGGTTCGCAAACTCTCGTTAATGATGTCTATGGTACTATCTGCGGCAAACCAAAAGACGCTAACGCACTTTGGCTCGGCAGATTTTTTATGCTTGTTATTATGGCCATTGCATTAATTGTAGTTTATTATTCAAATAGTCTTATCGGTATCGCGGTTGTATTGATCGGTCTTTTTGGTTCGACTGCTCTTATCGGCTGGGCGCAATGGTGGTGGTGGCGGATAAATTTTAAATCTTGGCTAACCGCAAATATTGCCGGCCCGGTTGTTTATTTTTCTTTGACATTTATTCTAAGCAGGATTGAATGGTGGCAGCGGCAATCAATGCAGGGCGAATCAATTAAACATCAGATGCAAATGTACCAGGCCATTATTTCAATGTTAATTACAACTGCCGCTTGGGTTGCTGTAACGCTGCTGACTAAGCCGGAAGATATGGATTTATTGAAGAATTTATACCGCAAAGCTCATCCGCCAGGCCTGTGGAAACCTGTTCGATTAGCTTTGGAATCGCAGGAAGGCAGAAAAATTGAAACTCAAAAATTATTGATACCTGCCGGCTTTATGGTTTCAATCATTGGCGCTGTTTGGCTAGTTAGTTCTGTTTTATGTCTTTCCTTGCTTTTTGTAGCGAAATGGAAGCAGGCCGGAATTTACGGCATCTTTGGGGTTGTTTTTGCGATATTATTCAAATACAGCTTTAGATGGCATATTAATCGTATGTCAAAAGTAGATAAGATTAATTAACAAGATTAGATGCGAGATATTTTGGGGGAGTATTTTTTACGATATTCTACCGGGCTTATGCCCGTCTCAAATTTGAAGTATCTTGAAATATGGCTTGCATCTGTAAACCCTAAACTTTTTGCAATTTGAGTTATCGGCAAATCAGTATCGATCAGTAGATGACGAATATCTTCCGTGCGGGCCTGTTTTATCGCATTATGTATTGAAATGCCAATATGCGTTTTAAATTTTCTCGCCAGATTTCTTCTCGACATTCCTGCCGCAGAGGCAATGTCCTCAACCTGTAACATACTTCTGCTGTGATTTTTTATATAATCCAGCGCTTTTAGAATGTCCTTATCGTCTATTGCGAAAATATTTGTTGATTGCCTGTTAATTACTTCAATCGGACTTATAGGAATGATCTGCTGATTTATTTTTTCACCGTTCATCAGTGAATCGAGTAATTGTGCTGCCTGAAATCCGGCATCTTTGCTGTTATATGATATGCTGGATAGCGATGGTGTTGTCAGGTTGCATTCAATTTCGTCGTTATCGACGCCAAGTACCGCGATCTCTGACGGCACTTTTATATTATTCTCCTGGCATATCTGAACCAGCCGAATGCCCAAATCGTCATTTGCCGCCAATATTGCTATTGGTTTTGGTGTTTTTTTAAGCCAGTTTGAAAGTTTCTGTTTTTCCTGCGGCGTATTCTTTGTAAATTCATCCGAACTTGTCAGATATATATCCGTTGACAGACCGAGCAGATTATTTGCTTGTGTAAAACTTTGCTCTCTCTGCATCGACCATTCAAAAACTCTAAAACCATAAAACGCGAAATTTCTAAACCCGCGTTCGACGAAGAAATCCGATGCCATTTTTCCAATAGCGTTGTTATCGCAGATGATGTATGGAATATTATATAGTTTACTCTCTTCGGTGAAGTGGGCTACAATTGCGGGCAGTCCCCTGAAACTAACCTTTTTGGCATTGTCCTGATTTGGAATATAAGCAATCGCTCCATCAAACCCTACATCTTTAAGAACGATGGGCTTGTTTTTTGAATTTTGCTTTTCAAGGTATGGCGGCAACTGTGTTGTGAGATTCCAGGCTCCGTTTAATTTTGAAAATTCTATGATTCCTCGCGTAAAATTGTAACCGAAAGGGTCCGATCGCGAAACCATAATCATAACTTTTTTCAAGGACATAGGCATTACCATTATTTTACATTATTTATGTTTAAAAGTCAATTCTATATGGATGTAAAGGGAAGAGTTTCGGGCTTTGTCTTCATCGGAACTAAAGAAGTATTTGTCAGGGATTATTAAACATCCCTTAAGATAAATCCCTGATTTTATTAACGTGCAATTCTCTTTAAAGTATTAATTTTAAAGGCGAATTCATTTGGAAAATCTAACTGAAAATAAACCAGAAAAAAATTGGCACGGCTTCACATCCGAAGAAGTCATACAAAGGCTTGACACTAAAATCACCGGCCTAACAGATTCGCAGGCAAGGCAAAGACTTTCAGAATTTGGCCCAAACATCCTTGCTCCCAAAAAAAAGGAATCCCTTTTTGTCGTATTTATTCACCAGTTCAAAAGTCCACTGGTTTACATACTCCTGGCCGCTGCAATAGTTAAATTCATTTTTAAAGGTTTGCTCGATGGCTCCGTCATCTTGGGCGTTCTTCTTTTTATGGCAATAATTGGATTCGTACAGGAAGCCAAAGCTCGCAAAGCAATGGATGCTCTGCAACGTATGGTCTCACTTAAAGCGAAAGTCAAACGCGATAACAAGCTGACCGAAATCGAACCCAAAGACATTGTTCCCGGCGACATCATCGCAATAGAAAGTGGTGATCGTGTACCGGCAGATGCTCGTCTTATTGAATCTCAAAACCTCAAAACAAATGAAGCCGCCTTCACCGGGGAATCAATGCCGGCCGAAAAAGAAACCGGCACAACCTCTCACGATGCATCGATCACCGATCGTACAAATATGATTTATATGGGAACAAACGTTACTTCAGGCCGAGCCAATGCAGTGGTCGTTTCTACTGGTATGTCAACAGAGATAGGGAAAATCGCCGGAGCTATGCGCGACATAGCATCGGAAAAAACGCCGCTGCAAAAAAGCATTCACAGCCTAAGCCGTTACCTCATTGTCATTGTTCTTGTTGCTTGCGTTTTACTCGGTTTCGCAGGATTTTGGCGGCAAATTTCATTGATCGAAATTTTTATGCTTGCAGTTTCCGCTGCTGTTGCGGCAATCCCAGAAGGTCTGCCCGCCGTGGTAACGATCGTTCTGGCCATCGGTATGCAGATAATGGCACGCAATAACGCTATCATCCGAAAACTCGTTGCCGTCGAAACCCTCGGCTCTACAACCGTTATTTGCTCCGACAAAACCGGAACTCTTACGCTAAATCAAATGACCGTAGGCAGACTTTTCTGCGATGATAAAATCGTTGAAGTTACCGGAGCAGGCTATGAACCAACCGGCCAATTCATTGAAAACAACCAAACTTTGTCTCTTCCTTTGAAAGACTCATTCGAAAAATTATTAACCGCTGCGGCTTTGTGCAACGACGCATCTCTCACAAAGAAAGGGTATAATTACGACATCATTGGAGATCCAACCGAAGGCGCACTTGTCGCCTTGGCAGAAAAAGCAGGCATCAAAAGAGATGAGGCAGAAAGACAGTCGCCCAGAATAAGCGAAATCACTTTTGAAAGTGAAAAGCAGTATATGGCAACACTCAACCGCGGCAAGGATAATAATGCCCTTTGGCTTAAAGGCTCTCCCGAAAGGGTCCTTTCAATGTGCGGTAAAATTTTAGAACAAGGTCAAATTAAAGACCTTACAGATGACCAGAAAAATAAAATACTAAAAACCAACGAAGATTTCGCCAGAAATGCAATGCGGGTTATCGCAGCAGCTTTCGCTGAATACCCCGCTGATAAAATTGACGAAGAAAAACTGCCCGGAACTTTGATATTTCTAGGCCTTTTCGGTATGATTGATCCCCCCCGAGATGAAGCCATTAAAGCAGTATCGCAGTGTCAGGATGCCGGAATGAAAGTTGTGATGGTTACCGGCGACAACAAGATCACCGCAAAAGCGATAGCAGACCAGATCGGTTTATCAACAGGAAAAGCGATCACTGGTTCAGAACTTTCGCAGCTAAGCACCGAAGATTTGCATTCGCAGATTGAGGATATTCTCGTCTTCGCACGCATCGAACCGCTGCACAAATTACGCATCATCGAAGCGTTTAAAAGTCGCGGCGAAATTGTCGCAATGACCGGCGATGGCGTAAACGATGCTCCCGCTCTGGAGTCTGCAAATATCGGCATTGCTATGGGAATCACAGGAACCGATGTTGCCAAGGAAGCCTGTGATATGGTCCTTGCAGACGACAACTTTGCTACCATTGTTGTCGCGGTGGAAGAAGGTCGAGCCATTTTTAATCGCTTGCGAAACGTTATTTTATTCCAGTTAAGCACCTGCTTTGGCGAACTGTTGGTTTTAATATCCTGTGTTTTCTTTCTTGGAAAATCGCCCCTTATGCCTCTGCAAATTTTATGGATAAATCTCGTAACAGGAGCAATGATGTCGATTCCACTCGGCCTTGAACCTAAAACAGGAAATGAACTAAAACAGCCGCCGCGAGACCCTAAAGTCGGCCTGCTCTATTTCGGTATGATGATGCGAGTTGCTTTTTTCGCCTCGCTTTATGCGATTTTATCCACAATTATTTTCGCTTTACTCTTAGGAAAGATTCCCTTTGAAGATGCTTCGACAATTATATTTTGCAGTGTTGTCCTTTTCGAATGGGTTTTAGCTTTCATAAGCCGTTCTGATGAAATTACAATTTTTAAACTTGGTATTTTTAAAAATCGTTGGATGATTGGAGCTGTAATACTTGCCATTCTTTTCCAGTTATCAGTAATATACATACCCGCATTTCAAAGGCCATTCACAACAGTTCCGTTATCATTATATCAATGGTCAATAGCATTAATACCGGGGCTGATTATATTCGCTTTCGAAACAATCAGAAAAAGTTTATTCCCAAAACTTTTCAGCAAAGGTAAGTATAAAAAATGACAAAAGGGTATTCATGTCAGTAAAAAAATGCACGCCTTATATTTATCAATATACCTTTGATTTGTACTCTTTCAATCTTGTGAAAATTATATAAATCCTATGGTTTTCTTGTTAATCATCTTCCGACAAGTGCAAATTTGAACAATTTAGTTTTAATTTATAATGAATAATCATATGGTGATTTTCAAGTATTTTATTGGAAAGAGTATTAAATTTTAATTCAACGACAAAAAGCCACAGAATTATTTTCACAGTGAGGGTCAATTAGAGGAAAAACTATATAAGAAAATTAACGTAAGTGCTTATCTTAAAAGTAAATGCGAGCGGAGGGAGTCGAACCCACAAGCCCGTTAGGACACAAGGACCTAAACCTTGCGCGTCTGCCAGTTCCGCCACGCTCGCTTTAATTATTTTTGTTTTTCCTTTTCCTTCGAAATCTCTTCGATTTTCTTTTCTGCCTTTTCTAAAATACCTCGGCAGTGTTTTATAAGTTCCATTCCCTCTTCGTATTGTGTCAAACTCTGCTCAAGAGAGATTTGGCCGCTTTCGATTTTAGCAACAATTTCTGTCAATTTTTTCAAAGCCTGCTCAAAAGAGAGGCTATTCATATTTTCATTTTTTTCTACCATAGTATCTATCTTACGTTTAAAACCTTAATTTTGCAAGAAATTACTATTTTACCAGTTTAAGTTGTTCCGGCAGCCACATAGATAAAGCCGGCACATACGTGCAAATCAGAAGTGCCGCTATCAAGGCTACATAAAATGGGAGAATATGACGGATCACCTTTGAAACCGTGGTTTGAGCTATGCCGCAGCCCAAAAACAGGCATGTTCCCACCGGCGGCGTACAAAGGCCAATGCAGAGATTCATAATGAGGATAATGCCAAAATGAAGCGGGTGGATGCCGAATTTTAAAACCACCGGCAAAAATATCGGCGTAAAAATCAGGATCGCTGGTGTCATATCCATAAAGCAGCCGACTACGAGCATAAGGGCATTAATAATCAACAGTACCAGGACTTTATTGTTAATTGTTCCAATCAAAGCCTGGCTGATATTTTGGGGCAGATTTTCGGAAGCCATAACCCACGACATTGCCATACTTGTACCTATTAAGAGAAAAACGACCGATGTGGTTACGCCTGTTTGCAAAAACAATTTCGGCAGTTCTTTGAGTTTAACTTCACGATAAACCAGCACCGCAAGAATGAACGAATAAAGGACGGCAACCGCAGATGCTTCTGTCGGGGTGAACCAGCCAAGCAAGATGCCGCCAATCGCGACAAAAATCAAAAACAACGGCCCGACAGATTCGAGAAGCATTTTAATGGTTTGTTTTATTGTGAATGTTTCGCCTTTGCCGTAATTATGTTTTATGGAGATCAGGCTGCTTACAAGCATTAAGGCTATACCGGTCAAAATGCCTGGAATATACCCGGCGATGAAAATAGCAGCGATCGAGACCATTCCGCCGGTTGCCAGAGAATAAACGATCATCACATTGCTTGGCGGAATCAAAAGGCCTGTTGTTGAAGCACTAACAGTTACTGACGTATTGAATTCTCTATCGTAGCCCTTGCTGTTCATCAGAGGAACCATAAAGCCGCCAATGGCTGATACCGCAGCCGTTGCAGAACCGGAAATTGCTCCGAATAACATACAGGTAAGAATATTCACCAAAGCCAATCCCCCGCGGAATCTTCCGACTAACGCATTGGCAGCGTCAATAAGTCTGCGTGCGATTCCGCCTTTTTCCATCAGCAATCCCGAAAGAATGAAAAATGGAATCGCCAAAAGCGCAAAGCTGTCAATGCCGGTAGCTATTTTATGTGCGACCGCAGTAAACGCGGGCAAATCGCCTATTGCGATAATTGCTAGCACTGTAGAAATTCCCATACAGAATGCGACAGGTACGTTTATCAGCAGCAGAATGAAAAAACTAGCGAACAAAACTATTATTGGCCAAGTCATATTAAATCGCGTCCTTTCGTTCGGTTCGTTGAGTGTTGCCGGATGGTTTCAATCTTTCAGACATAGCAATAAGGGAATAAAGAGTCATAAAAAAACCGCTGATGGGTATTGCCAAATATACATAGCCGACTTCGACACCAAGCGAAGGCGAAACCTGGCCTAATTTTAAAATGCTGATAACGAGATTGGTTCCGCCTATTACAAAAACTGTAAGCGAAAAAGTCGCGATAATAAAAAAAACAATAACTTCGCATTTTATTCGGAGTTTTTCAGGCAGTTTTGAAACAAAATAATCGACGCCAAGATGAGAACCTCTGCCGAGTGCGACAGCCGAACCAAGCAGGGCGACCCAGATAATCATAAAAACTGCAAGCTCTTCACTCCAAGTGCAGGGATTTTTAAGTACGAAACGTGTAAAAACCTGCCAAAGTACATCTAGTGTCAGGATAACTACGGAAACGATAATCAGTGTTTCAAGCAATTTATCCAGAACGTTTTTAATTTTTAGCAACACCATTAACCTCCTGTATTTCCTGGATTAATTTTCCTATTTCCGTATTTGCAAAATTATCCCAAACGCTTTTCACTGATTTGCGAAAAAGTTCTTTGTCGGGCGTGATTATTTTTACACCTGCATCAACCATCGTTTTCATATCGTGCAGTTCGGCTTCTGCCCAGATTTCTCGCTGATATTCAACCGATTCATCAGCGGCTTGCTGTAATATGTTCTGATTTTCCGGCGAAAGGCTGTCCCAGACTTTTGTACTGATAATCAGCATATCAGGCAGACGCGTATGCTCATCAAGCGAATAATATTTACAAACCTCATAATGTCTGGCTGTGCAAATTGAAGGGGGATTATTTTCCGCCGCATCGACAACGCCCTGATCAAGTGCCGTGTAAAGTTCACCCCAGGAAACCGGCGTTGGAGAACCGCCCATAGATTGTATCATTTTTACAGACATCATACTATTCTGAACGCGGACTTTCAAGCCCTTTAAGTCTTGTGGCGTATTGATGGGTTTTTTCGCGTAAAAACTTCTTGCGCCTGCGTCATAATAACACAAACCTCTTAATCCTTTGTTTTCACCTTCGAGCAAGAGGTTTTTGCCTATCGGCCTTCTGACGACACTCCAAAAATGATCGCTGTCCCTAAATAAATATGGTACACCGAAGACCTGCATCTTTGGTACAAAACTTTCCATTGCCGCGGTAGAAGTTTTTGTCATCGCCATGTAACCCAATTGCAGAGATTCGATACATTCTTTTTCTGTGCCAAGCTGCTCATTGGGGAAAATCTGAACGATCATTTTGCCGCCCGATTTTTCTTTGACTCTATCGGCCATAAAAACCATAGCTCTATGAACAGGATGCACCACATCAAGACCGTGGCCTAATTTGAGAACAACATCCGGTTGGTTTTCTTTTGTTTTACAACCTGTAATAAACAGGGAGAATATTAAGATACTAAACAGTGCTGATTTTCTCATAAATTTATAGCCCATTATTTTACTTTTTAGTTACTTTGCTTTCAATTATTCTATCGTTCGCAAGCTCTGTAATAATCACATCTTCAGTCTTTACGTCATCCAATGATCGAATTAGCGATGAAGTTCGTTTGTTTCTGGTAATGCTATAACCACGCTGTAAAACAGCTTTGGGGTTCAAACCTGCCAGCCTGTTTTCACGATTTGCAAGCTCAAGGTTAATTTTGTGCAAAATCGAGATCATCTGGTTATGGAAGCGGTTTTGCAGATTGTTTATGTTGATTTTTCTATCTGCGATTAATCTATGCGGCTCAATATTTCTGATTTTTTCAAAAAATGTTTGGATTCGCTGACGATTGGCGGAAACTAAATTCCTGGTAGAGTTATTTATTGTATTTTCAAAATCGTCTAACTGCTGTATTCGATTTTGCACAATTGTTTTGGGATTGCGAAATACGGCAGATGCTAAAATTGTTTTGAGTTTTTCTAAAGAAAGCCTCAAACAGGATTGTGTGTCTGAAGTAATTCTGTTGTAAATATTATCAATGTGAATTTTTACTTCGTTTATATCAGGCACTGCCAAAACACCTGCTTTTGTCGGAGTTGAAGCACGCGCATCGGCGACAAGATCGGCAATGGTAATATCGACTTCGTGCCCGACAGCACTTATGATTGGAATTTTAGAATTGTAGATTGCCCGTGCAACCGGTTCTTCATTGAAAGCCCATAAATCTTCCATTGAACCACCGCCTCGGCCGACAATCATAATATCTATTTGAAGCTGTTTATTTCTTTTGTTAACATCTTTGATCGCCAATGCGATTTTTTCCGCCGCACCGGCTCCCTGAACAGGTACATCGTAAAAGAGCAATTTCGCGACAGGCCAGCGATTGCGGATGCTGTCTACAATATCGTGAAGGGCAGCGCCGGATTTGCTCGTTAAAATTGCGATCCTGAATGGGTATTTCGGCAAAGGTTTTTTGTGTTCATCGCTGAAAAGGCCTTCAGCTTCAAGTTTATTTTTCATTTGCTCAAACGCTAACTGCAACTCGCCAACACCGGCAGGCTGCATTGAATCGGCATAGAATTGGTATTTGCCCTGCGGCGGATAAATATCGATATAACCTTTAGCGAGAATCGCAAGACCGTTTTCAGGTTTGAATTTCAGTTTTATAAAATCGCTCTTCCACATAACAGCCGGTATGATTGAGTTTTCATCTTTGATGTCAAAATAACAATGGCCGCTGGAATGGCATTTAAAACCGCTGATTTGGCCGCTGATGGTTAGCCTGCCAGGTAGGGTATTTTCAAGACATGATTTTATCAGCGCGGTAACCTGACTGACTGTATAGACTTTGGGCTGTTCGCTCTGCTTTGGCGTTGGTTGAGATGGTTCCGGTTCTTTAGGCAAATCAAATAAACTGTCTTTCATAATGGAATATTATAGGATTTTTTCAGAATTGCGCAAGATTTTTCTATAAAATTCCGCAAATTATTTCACAGTTTATTTAGAAACCGCATTAGTAATTGCATTAATCGCGGCGGTTCGGTCGGGTTGGCCGAAGATTGCATTACCCGCGACGAGGGTATCAGCGCCAAGTTTGGTAA
>MHYA01000214.1:27679-30692 GCA_001825675.1 Planctomycetes bacterium GWF2_42_9
TTGTTTTCGCGTCAATTCCGCCATCGACCTCGATTCTGATATTCGGGCCTACGATTTGACGGATCGGTTTAATTTTTTCGGCGGCTTCATAAATGAAACTCTGTCCGCCAAATCCCGGATGGACTGTCATAACTAAAATCATATCGGCCAAGTGAGCATATTTTTCAATAGCTGAAACCTGTGTTTCGGGATTTAAGCAGATACTTGCTGAAACGCCGCAGTCATGGAGTTTATTTATGAAATCTTTTGGATTCGGCACGACTTCAATGTGAAAAGTGATATTGTTCACGCCTGCTTTGATGAAAGCGTCGGCATATTTTTCAGGTTCGCTGATCATCAGATGGCTGTCGAAGAAAAGATTTGAACATTTGCGGATTTTTGCGATCACAACAGGGCCGATGGTAATATTCGGAACAAAATGGCCGTCCATAACATCGAGATGAACCATTTTTACGCCTGCTTTTTCGACTTGTGCTATTTCATCGCCGAGACGAGAAAAATCGGCACTTAAAATGGATGGTGCGATTTCAACAGAACCAATTTTGGGTAATTTTATTTCAGCCACAGAAAATTCCTTAATATTCCATGAAGATTACAAAGTTAATCTAATAAGGATACCAAAGATTTTACAGTTGTCAATTGTTAGAATCCTGAATATCGTTGGGATGGAGTTGCAGTGTTGGCTTTTCAAAAGCTCGTCGGATTTCTTCACGCTGCTGCTGCGTGGGCATATAAGGAGAAAGGAGTGCGATTCCGCCCCAAGCGATCAAACACGAAACGAAACCGATAACAGCGCCGACTTTTAGCCATTCAAAGAAATAAATGTGTGCTTTGTATCTTTTTTCGAGCATTCCAAGTGCAACGATATTGGCGGTTGACCCGATCATTGTGATGTTTCCGCCAAGGCAGGCGCCCTGAAGAAGAGCCCAAAGCAGCGGTGTGTGGCCGAGTTTATTCACGATCGGCATAAACGCCGCGACGAAAACGATATTATCTACAAATGCCGAACCAATAGCGGCTGTCGCGATAATTACTGGCGTTAATATCGCAGGTTTGTCGCCGAAAGCCTGCTGAAAATAGCCCGCGATTTTACTGGAAACGTGCGTTTCTTCTAGTGTGCCCGCGACAGCAAAAAGCATCATAAAGAATAGCAGCGTCCACCATTCGACATCGGCTTCAATGTAATGCCGCGCGCGTTCGTGCCGCCAAAGCATAAGCAGGCCGGCAATAACCAGCGGCGCAACGATTAGCACGGTATTTGGAGCAAGTCCGAGTTTTAATTCGATAGTGTGGTGCAAAGCGATAAAACATATCATTCCAAAAAGAACCGCAAGGCCGCTTTTGTATGGTACTTTTACAAGCGGGCCAAGACCAAGTCCCAACTGCCGCCTGTCGTTAAGACGATCTGTCATCAGTTTAATATCTTTTCTGAACCAATAAGTCAGCATAAATATAGCAACAGAAAGCGTTACAAGCATTATCGGAAAAGACCACGTTATGAAGTCCGCAAAACTCAAAGGCGGCGTCGCTTTTTGGCCGATGAGAATGCCGACTGGATTACCCAGCATTGTCCCTGTCGAGCCGATATTGGTTCCCAGAACGCCGATAATAATGAATGGCGTGGGTTTAATTTTCAGAGTATCGCAAACCTGAAAAATTAACGTTGCTATAAAAACTATCGACGTAACTTCGTCGACCGCACAGGCCAAAAATGCGCCCAGGGCGGCTATAATTATCACGAATGTTTGGCCTGTGATGTGCGGGATCGTGATTACGCTTTGAATTATCCACGTGAAAAGACCAAGCTCTTTGAGCACGCCGACGGTTACCATCATTCCAACAAGAAACAGAATCACGTCGATTTTGCATTCACGGATAAACATCGGCAGCGTGAGTACGTTTGTTCCCATAAGTACGCCGATGCCAACAAACGCTATCGCAAGCCGAAACTGCCAAAATAGCAAGGTGGCCGTAATGATCATTATGAATATTGCGCACGACATTGCCTGCTGCTTGTTAAAATCAAGAAAATGCGCCAGCAGACCGACTGAAATACTAACTGCCAGCATTATACAAATGTATAATGTGTTTTTAATTTTCTGTTTTTTTATTTCCTGTTCAGTCATTTTTTATTCCCGAAGCACTTTACTTAAAAACGTCGCAAGCGAAACAATGCCGATCAGTATTTTGCCTCGCATAACATACGCGATATCCGTCTGCTGGCGTGAGATTTCTTTTGCCACTTGCACAGCCGGTGCGTTTTCATCAACGGTCGCGTAGTCGGTTGTCATAATTTCCGCAAGCCAGGTTTGACTTTCTTTGCGAAGTACTTGCGCAAAAGGCTCAAAATTAATAATGGGCGTTAAATCATCCATCCAAAGCACATAATCGGGCAGACAAACCCTTAATAGTTCGTGTGTAGATACCACGCCGATAAGTTCGCCGTCTTTGTCTATTACAGGTACTTCGCTAACGCGATGGCGAACAAATAAATCAATCGCGCGTTCCATTGTGTCGTGTTCGTGCAGCTTGACGGTAACAGGCTCCATAATATCGCAGGCACGCAGGAATTCAGGCAGCGTAGTCCCGTTTGTTTGGAAAAATGACCAGATTTTTTCCTGTGTATCAAATTTAGCTACCGTTTCTGCCGTTGTCGGGGCCTGACAAATCTTTGCGACCGAGCTGATAGCTTGAAGGTACAGCCCTGGAGCCGTTCGTGGCGCAAGGGTGAGTATGATAAGTTTTACTATATTATTACTTTGTTCAGGAGCATAGACAATGCCGTTTTCTATAGTTGTTATGCCTACAATAATTTTGTCGACGTTTGAAAGTCTTGCGTGCGGCATTGCGATTCCGGGGCCTACGATTGTCGGCACTTCATTTTCACGCTGCCGAACTTCATTAAATGCCGCATCTACATTACCTATCCCGGCCTGATAAGCCAGTTGCGTTAGAAGTTCGAGCAAAATGGAATCCCTGTCTGTTTTTTGAGTATGACAAACAATATAGGATG
>MHYA01000214.1:30729-34541 GCA_001825675.1 Planctomycetes bacterium GWF2_42_9
ATTGTTTCCTGCCATATCACCCTTCCAACTGTTTTTTTTTAATATACCAATTTTTTATGTGGATGTAAAGGGTTTTGATTGAATAAAATTTCCCTGATTTATCGGGGAAATTTCTTAAGGGTTTATAGTGTAGATTCATCAATTCTATATTTTTTTCGAAGTGCTTATTTGCCTTTGGTATATATAGATAATTGCTATGTCTATTAGACTCAAACTATTCCTGATATTTTTAGTTATAGCATTCGTGCCGATGCTTTTGCTGGAAATTATGCTTTTTGAAAGATACCAGCAATCGTTGGAAAGTTCGCAAATTCAGCATTTACGCGATGTACTCGAATTTAAGGCAAACAAATTAGAGTCTTACATAATCGTATTAGTGAACGATATAAAAATAATGCAGTCACGTTATTTGCTAAGAAAATATTTGCCCCTTTTTTGCCATCATAAAAATGAACCCAATTATCCCGACAAAGAATTTGACAAGATAAAACAGGTTATAAGCAATCAACTTATTGAGGTACAGGAGGTTTTGCCGGAATTGGACAATATAATTTTACTCGATCCGCAGGGTAATGTTTTATTTGCCATAAAACCATCGAATTTTCATTTTCCTAATGGAGTAGACGATTTAAGTGTAGAACAAAAAAGAGCGTTTGAGCAAGGCAACAAGGGGGTGTTTGTTTCTGATGTTTATTTTGATGAATTTTATAATAAAAGAAATCAAATGTGGATAACTGCTCCAATAAAAGATTTTAACGATGTGTTAACAGGGGTCTTAGTTTTTGAAATTGATATGCAGACCATATACAAAGAATTTGAGGAAAGAACTGCACTTGGAAAGACAGGGGAATCATTTATCGCGAAAAAAAACAATGGTGAGTTAATTTTTCTAAGTCCTTTAAAATATGAAGAAAATGCCGCGCTTAATAAAAAACTTAAAATAGGTAGTAATTTCGGTATACCAATACAAAATGCTGTAACCGGAAAAACCGGGGGTGGGAGAGAGCTTGATTATCGTGGAGAGCCGGTTATAGCAGCTTGGAAGTATTTGCCGTGGATTGGTTGGGGAATGGAAGTCAAGATCGATGAAGTCGAAGCATTCGTGTCTGTAACAAAATTGAGAAAAATAGGAATTATTATCATTATTTTTATTTTCTTACTTGTCGGTGTGGTTGCCATTAATTTTTCTAATGCAATTTCAAAACCAATTAAAGCTCTCACACAAGGGGCTCAAATCATAGGAAGCGGAAATTTAGATTATAAAGTCGGCACAAGCCGCAGGGACGAATTTGGCCAGCTTTCACGAATGTTCGATAAAATGACAACCGATTTAAAACTAACAACCGCGTCAAGAGATGATTTGAACAGAGAAATCGAGGAGCGCAAACGCACAGAACAAATATTAAAAGAAAGCGAAGCTAAATACCGCCAGCTCGTACAGGATGCCAATAGTGCGATACTCCGCTTTGATCGCGATGGTAATGTAACATTCTTCAATGAATTCGCGCAGACGTTTTTCGGTTATACTGCGGATGAGATTTTGGGTAAAAATATAAATATAATTGTACCGCAGGAGGAATCCACCGGTAGAGATTTGCGAGGACTGATCCAGGATATAGTTGATAATCCGTATAAGTACCTGCATAACGTAAATGAAAATTTATGCAAAGATGGAAGACGAGTCTGGATGAGCTGGTCAAACAGACCGGTTTTTGACAAGAATGGTGAATTCCGCGAAATTCTCTGCGTCGCTTCAGATATCACAGATTTGAAAATGGCGGAAGAAAAAGTGCGTGAGAGCGAACAGAGATACCGAAGCCTGTTCGAGAATATGCTGGATGGTTATGTTTACAATCGTATGGTATATGATGAGGCTGGGAATCCAATTGATTTTATTGCACTTGAAGCCAATTCTGCATTTACAAAACTAACTGGTCTTAAAGATATATTGCACAAGCCTGCAAGCGAGGTAGTCCCTGGTTTTCAGAAAAACAATCCTGAAGTATTCGAAATTTTTGGACGTGTCGCAAAAAATGGCCCGCCTGAACAATTTGTAACAGAAATAAAGTCTTTGAAAATATGGCTGACAATTACTGTCTATTGCACGAAGCCGGGGTATTTTGTTGCTATCTTTAATAATTTCACTGAACGAAAGCACGCTGAAGATGCCTTGCGTATTAGTGAGGAGAGATTGCAATTTGCTTTGGAAGCCTGCCATATTGGTGCATGGGATGTCGATCTGGCTAATCATAATGCTTATGCGTCATTGGAACACTGCCGGATTTTTGGATATTCTGAAACTCAGCCTGATTGGTCGCTGGATAGATTAAATGAACATGTATTGCCGGAATATCGCGATGAAGTAAATGAAATGGTACTAAATGGTTTGACCAATCAAACCGGTTGGACTGGTGAATGCCGAATTAGGCGCACGGATGGCGAAATTCGTTGGATATGGTTTTCCGGGCAATATTATAAGAATATATACGGACAGGAACGTGTTGCTGGTGTTGTCCTCGATATTACTGAACGAAAAGAAGCACAAGAGGCATTGCGGCTTGAGCGTGAAAGGCTTGATCTTGCTCTATATGCGGCAAATATGGGTATTTGGAGTGTGAATTTAGCTGATAATAGATTTTTCGGTGATAGTCGCTCACGTAATTTACTTGGGAAATCCGAAGGAACAGAAGAAGAATTTTATGAATTGGTGCATCCAAAGTACCGTGAACAGGTCAGAGCTGCTTTAGACCGGGCTTTTGAAGAGGATATCCCGTATGAAGCAGAATTCGAACTAAAATCATCTAGTGGTTCTCCGAATTTTGTTTCTGCTCGTGGTAAAATTGAAAGAGATACAGATGGACGGCCTATTAGGATTAATGGTATTGTCTGGGATATAACCGAACGTAAAAAAAGGGAAGAGGAACTTGCAAAGCTAAATCGCATTCATATCGCATTGGCCGACAGCGGTCAGGCAATGATAAAAGCTGTAAATGAGGCGGCATTTATGCAGGAAATATGCGATATTATCACCAACGACTGCGGCTATGCATTGGTGATGATAAGTTCTGTTGAATATGATGAGGGTAAAACAATCCGTCCAATCGCTCATTCGGGAAAAGGCAGTGATTTTGTTGAACACGTAAAAATTTCCTGGGGCGATAATATATATGCGGGTGGGCCTTCCGGTACGGCAGTGCGAACTGGGAAACCTTATATATGTATGAATATATCAACAGACCCAGGGTACGAGCCGTGGCGACAGGATGTGCTGGCATTAGGATATCAATCATCGATGGCATTTCCTTTAAAAGAAAATAATAAAATTTTCGCCGTCTTAACGTTATTTTCCACTGAAACTGAAAGATTTTCAGGTGATGAGATTAATTTGCTTACCCAATTAGCTAACGACTTTGCGTATGGAATTACATCATTAAGGGCTCGCATACAGCGAGATCTCGATCAGGAGAAATTGGAAAAACTTAATCGAATTCACAAAGCGTTAAGTGACAGCAGTCAGGCAATGATGCACGCCGAAAATGAAGAAAAATTCATACAAGAGATATGTAGAATTATCAAAGAAGGTTGCGGTTATAGTGTGATTATTATCAGTGCGGTTGAATACGATCAAGCCAAGACAATTCACCCGATGGCTTATGCCGGGGTCGGAGAAGATTATATCAAGAATTTGCGATCAGCATCGTGGGGGGATAATAAATTCAGCAAAGGGCCGACTGGAACTGCTGTCAGAACCAAACGCGTTGCTCAATGCAAAAATTTAGCCGAGGATCCCAATTATGCACCGTGGCGTGAAA
>MHYA01000214.1:34547-50626 GCA_001825675.1 Planctomycetes bacterium GWF2_42_9
TCAAAAGGGGGTTTGCTTCATCGTTAGCACTTCCTTTATTAGAGGATGATAAGGTTTTTGGCGCCATAACGATTTATTCAAATAAGGTAGATAGCTTTTTGGATGACGAAATAGAATTGCTCGCTAAAATGGCTAACGAACTGGCACATGGCATTATATTATTAAGAGCGCGTATTCAGCGAAACAAAGATCAGCAAAAATTGGAGCAGCTAAGTATAGACCTTAAACGTTCCAACAGTGAACTTGAGAATTTTGCGAATATAGTCAGTCATGATTTGCGCGAGCCGCTTCGCGCTATTACAGGTTTTATGGAATTGCTTCAGATTCAATATAAAGAAAAACTCGACGAAAAAGCCAATAGCTTTATAGAGATGGCGATGAACGGCGGCAAATCAATGAGGGATATGCTTCTGGGTTTGCTTGCATATTCACGGGTGCGTACAGAAGGCAGAAAATTTACAAAAGTTGATATGAATGAAGTTGTTAAAAATGTGATTAATAATTTGAGTGCGAAAATTTCAGAAACCCAAACAGAAATTACTCACGATAAACTGCCTATAGTGAAAGGCGATGAGCCGCAGCTTATTCAACTGATTCAAAATCTATGCCAAAACGCGATAAAATTCATGAGCAAAGAAAATCCAAAGATTCATATCGGCTGCACGCGAGAAGAAAAGGGATGGTGTTTTTCGGTAAAGGATAACGGCTTGGGCATCGATAAGCAATACCACGAAAACATATTTATGATATTCCAGCGTGTTTATCCAAAAGACGCTTACGAAGGCACCGGCGTTGGCCTTTCGGTCTGCAAGAGAATAGTTGAACGCCACAACGGCCAAATTTGGGTTGAATCTGAACTTGGCAAGGGGGCGACATTCTATTTCACAATTCCCGATTAATAACGTTCCAAACCATAAATTTAAACTTCTTGACGATAAAACTTAGCTGGTTATAATAATTGGCTATGGATTTATATGATGCTATAAAGAAACGTTATGCTTGCAGAAGTTACGATTCAAAGCCTATCGAGAAAGAAAAGCTCGACAGGGTGATTGAGGCCGCCAGGCTCGCGCCATCAGCGAAAAACTTGCAGGATTGGCGTTTTGTTATCGTAACTGATGAAAAAATCCGCAAAGAAGTCGCTTCAGCGTGTAATGAACAAACATTCATCGCGACAGCACCGGCAATAATAGTCGGATGCAGTAATAGCGATTACAAGATGCGTTGCGGTTTGCCGATTTCGTCTATAGATGTCGCTATTGCTATGGAGCATATCGCTCTTGCGGCAACGGCTGAAGGTCTGGCTTCTTGCTGGATTGGTTCATTTTATCCCGAAAAATTAAAACCTGTTTTGGATATTCCCGAACGTGTCGAAATAATCGAAGTGATGCCTATTGGTTACCCGGCCGATAAGGAAACGCACAGACCTCGTGAGAGTGTCGAAAAAATAGTCTGCTACGATAAATGGCAACTTTAATTTCTGGTGTTTAGGGGACGTGGTGTAACGGGAGCACACTGCGGTCGCATCGCAGGAATGTGGGTTCGATTCCCATCGTCTCCATTACAAGGCTTCAGAATAATCTGAAGCCTTTTTTTATTTACCACGCAATCAATGCTTCTTTGCAATAATCGAATTTACCGAAAGAATTTTTATTTTGCTTATAATTTCATCCATCGGAGATTTGGTTTTGATGTTTATACTAACCGACTCATTCGCAAGCAGATCGAAATAATTATCGCTTATATCCGCTTCAAAATCACAATCCACATAAACGTCTTTGGCCAGATTTTTACTGCTTAAAGATAAATTCCAATTTAAATCATCAATCTTTTCAGCTTTCAGATCAATTTCGCATTTCGTGTAATTGAAATATTTATCAGGCACAAAGAAAAACGAATTTTGAGCCAGAATTTTTGAATCGCTGCAAAGTCGGATGTCTATAAATGTATCTTTTTGATTATTCTCGGCAGTAAATGATTTCGGCAACAGAATTTTTTCCACGCAGCCAGGACTGATCGATAACGGCCTGCTGAATTCATCTATTACTTTTAAATTCGAGTCCGTTAGTTTGCATACAAGCAGTGCGGTTTGCTGCGAAATAGTATTGTTAACCGCCGATACCGTAACCGAATCGATCGTTGAATGCTGCGGTCTATGGCGAGTCGATTGCGCCGATGCGGAAACAAAAACAGGTTCAAAAAATCTGCGAGTATAATAATACAGAGCCTTTTTCCGGTTTTTATAATCGAGGCAAGCCCAACTTATCGATGGGCAGCAATCGTTTATCTGCCAATATAAAACGCCTGAATTAATATTGGAATTGGCGCGAAGATGTTCGACAAATTTGCGAACAGCACGTGCCTGCATAACCTGTGATAAGTAAATAAATTCTTCAACATCGGCAGTAGGCGGAAATAATTCATTAAGATAGTAATGAATTCTGTTAGTGCCGTTCGGCTGATAATCGTGTTTTTCGATCGATTCAGAAGCGATATGAGAAATATTAATATCGAACATCTCTTCAAGAGTTTTTTTGCACGGCAGAGACTGAAAGCCGAATTCAGAAACAAAACGTGGAATTTCGTGCAGATAATGGTCTGTAGGCCTCATATTCGCCCATACTTCCCATTGGTGAACCGTTCCAATTTTTGGCGTATTAGGGTCTTTGGCCGGGCCGAACGGCGTTGAATTAATATAATCACGATGCGGGTCTAATTCGCGTGCTAATTCGGGTAAAAGCGAATGGTAAATATTTTTGCCGTAAAATTTTCGGCCTCGCGCGGGATTAACCGCATGCTGCCAATCGATTTCGTTATTGCCGCACCAGATCACCAGCGATGGATGGTTGCGAAGGCGGATAATATTTTGTGTCGCCTCTTTTTTTACCATATCCATAAACCATTGACGATCGGGATAATATGAACAGGCGAAACAGAAATCCTGCCAGACGAGAATGCCCAGTCGGTCGCAAATATTATAGAATGTTTCTGTTTCGTAATATCCGCCGCCCCAAACGCGAATAAAATTTACGTTCGCATCGACAGCAAGAGCGAGCAATTTTTCATAATCCTGCTCTGTCGCCGACCCGATGAAAAGCGTTATAGGTATCCAATCTACGCCTTTAGCATATACAGGCTGATTATTGATTTCAAATTGGAAACTTTGGCCGAATTCGTCTGGAGTCTGATTAACTTTCGCGGTTCTGATACCGAAAGTTTTTGTAGCCGCATCTATTTGCTGGTTATCACAGAATAAATTAGCCTGAAGTTTATACAAAGGCTGCTCACCGTAACCTCGCGGCATCCAAAGTTTCGGCTCTTTAATTTTTATAACAGCAGAGGCTTTGTTACTGTTGCCGGGCATATCCAATTTTGTCGATGCGACTATTGAACCGGCCGAGTTTGAAATATTAATTTCACAAGTGTATGATTTATGTGAAAAATCGTCAATTTGTAATGCAACTTTAATATCTGCGTTTGCTTTATCGCAGTCTATTGTTGCGATTTGAACGTCGCGTATGCTGGCATTATCGAAAGCCTCGATTTTTACATCCTGCCAGATGCCGCAGCCGGGCAAAGCTGGCGCCCAATCCCAGCCAAACTGGCATTGAGCCTTGCGGACATACGCCCGCATATCGAGCGAACAATTGGACATTACATTTACATTAAAATCTCCGAACCGATTCAGCAGACGCGCACCCCCATCGACAGCGGAATCAAACTTTACAAGCAGCTCATTGCCATTTGGTTTTAAATGCGGCGAAATATCGAAACGCCATTCGCAAAACATATTGTCTGTGCTTGCGATGAGTTTATCGTTGAGCCAGATTCGGCCAAAGGTATCAAGCCCTTCAAAAACGAGTTCTATTTTTTGCGATGATAGAAAATTTTCAGGCAGATCGAAGGTTTTCTTAAAAATCCATGGGTCTATACTGATTTGGTGAAAATCATCAGGATTGTTTTCCAGTTTCTTGCGGTCGACGACCCCGGCATCGATGAGACACGTAAAAATCGAAGAAGGAACCGCGCAATCTAGCCAGTTACCTTCGTCAAGGTCTCGCATTCTTCTCGCTGAAACAGGGTATTGTTTAAACTGCCATTTTCCCGATAAATTATATATTTTAGTTGCCATAAGATAAATCTTAGCAAAAAATAGAATTATGCAAAGAGAAAAAAGCCGATTTTAGGGTGTGTAAATGACTTACACATAGAAAATCGCACGATGCAAATGGCTTTTTGCTTATGGGGTGAGCCTTTACCCTTACAAAAACTTAGGCTCTATGAAGATGCGAGAAGTTTTTGGAGAAGAGTGTTCTTTTTTATTAGTCGCAACCGTATTCCTGAAGATTCAGGCAATTCTTTTATCTTCTTGTTATTGCTGTCTATAAGGATTTCAAATTTTTCTTTTTTCAAGTCCCAGCCGCTCACGGCGTCGTTTGCGATAATGTTTACCATATTTGAATGTATGAGCGCAAAACCGCCATCGATAAGAGCATATTTTTTTTGCGATTCACCTATGTCAGAATGAGGAAGCTGAATTTCCATAATTCCGATTCCAAGCTCACAAAGCATAGGCATATGATGAGCCATAACGCCGACACTTCCATCGTGCGCGATGAAATTCACATTGACAGCGAGTGCGTCAAACAATTTGCCCGAAGGCGAAATAATCGTACACTTAAATGTGTTCTTTGATTCAGCCATTATTTTTTACTCGTAAGCAATGCTGCTTTTTGTGCGGCATCTTCAACAGTTCCGACATACATAAAAGCCTCTTCCGGCAGATGATCCCATTTGCCTTCACAAATCTGTTTGCAGCTTTCGATCGTATCGTTCTTGTCAACATATTTGCCCGTCAAGCCTGTGAACTGGAAGGTAACAAGGAATGGCTGTGAGAAAAATCTTTCGAGTTTTCTCGCACGCGCGACAATCGTCTGATCTTCACGGCTTAATTCGTCAACGCCGAGAATCGCGATAATATCCTGTAAGTCGTTGTAACGCTGGAGATATTCGAGAACTTTCTGTGCGACATCGTAATGAGTCTTGCCTACGATATTTTCATCAAGAATACGTGAAGAGCTTTCCAGCGGAGCAACGGCAGGGTAAATACCTTTTTGCGTAATAGAACGTTTAAGCACAACGAAAGAGTCGAGATGCGTAAACGTTGTTGCCGGAGCGGGGTCTGTCAAGTCGTCGGCGGGAACATAAATAGCCTGCACGGACGTAATCGAACCGCGAAGAGTCGATGTAATTCTTTCCTGAAGTTCGCCCATTTCGGTAGCTAGTGTCGGCTGGTAACCTACCGCTGACGGAATACGGCCGAGCAGCGCCGATACTTCTGACCCAGCTTGTGAGAAGCGGAAAATATTATCAATAAAGAGCAGTGTATCGCCTACTCCGCTTTCGCAAAAATATTCAGCCTGCGTCATACCTGTTAACGCGACTCTTAATCTTGCACCCGGCGGTTCGTTCATCTGTCCGAAGACCAGGCAGGTATGATTTAGCACTGTGTCATTGGTATCGCCGATTTTTGTCTGCTGCATTTCGAGCCATAAATCGTTTCCTTCACGTGTACGCTCGCCAACGCCGGCAAATACTGAATAACCGCCGTGTTTGGTTGCAATACGCGCGATGAGTTCTTGAATAACTACCGTCTTGCCTACGCCTGCACCGCCGAATAAGCCCGTCTTGCCGCCGCGTACGAACGGGCAAAGCAGGTCGATAACTTTAATACCAGTCTCGAACATTTCGGATTTCGCGGATAGTTCCGCCAGTTTCGGAGGATGACGATGAATCGGACGTGTGATAGTAGACATAATCTTGCCGCCGTCATCGACAGGTTCGCCCAGAAGGTTCAATACTCTGCCCAGCGTCTCTTTGCCCACAGGCACTGTTAAAGGGGCGCCGGTGTCCAGGACATCAAGACCTCTGCGGAGGCCCAGAGTGCTGCCCATAGCGATAACCCGAACTTTGCCGTCGCCAAGGTGCTGCTGTACTTCGCCGAATAACTTTTTGCCGCTTGGCATTGTGATCTCAAGCGCGTTATGCACGGCCGGTACATCCTGCAAATCGAATTTAGCGTCAAAGACGCTGCCAATAACCTGTATTAATCTGCCTTTTTTCATTGTAAAGCTCCGGTACCACCTACTATGTCGAGTAAATCCCCAGTAATCTGCGATTGTCTGGCGGTGTTATATTCGTTTGTTAATTGTTTAATCATACTTTCCGCGTTTTCGGTTGCGCTTCTCATCGCGACCATACGGGCAAGATGTTCACTTAATGCCGCATCCATAAAGCAAAATTCAATGGAAGCACGAACGATCGTTCTTGCCAAACCTTTAATAACTTCAAAAGCCTGCGGAGACATATAAAATTCTTCAAAGGAAATATCGTACGGCCAAATCGCTGTCGAACGCGTCGTCAGGTTATCGATCAATTCTGTCAAAGGCAGAATTGTCATTGTCTGTACGCTCTGGCTCGATGCTGAAAAATACTGCATATAAACGATATCGAAATTATCGATATGGCCTGCCATATACTGGTCAATGCAATTATCGGTAATCTCGTCAATGCCAAGCCCTTCGAGAGATTTATCAATATTCGGATAAACTTTTTTGGGCGTTATGCCGCGATAAGCGAAAGTGTTTAAAAGCCTGCTGTCGGTTGCGTAAATATCAAGTTCTTTATTGAATCGCTGTGCGTTTTTAATGTGTACATCGACCAAATGGGAAACGTGGCTGTTATATGACCCGCAAAGACCCCGAGTAGAGCCTACAGCCAAAACTGCTGAGCGGTTGGCATTATTCGGTTTAAGAACAGGATGGTCGATTGGTTCCTGCGAAGTTACCATAAGGTAGCCGATTTGCGCAAGAGCGTTTTCGTATTCAGCAGATATATCTCTTCTATGGTGATAGGTTTTGTACTTTGCAGTAGAGACCATCTCCATAGTGCGAGTTATTCGCCTGATACTATCTGCGGCTCTGCGCCGCTGCAAAATTTGTCTAATTCCTGCCATTATGTTAGCTCATCAGTTTGCTTGCTTCTTTGAATTTTTTTATTTCGTCTGTAACTTTCGCCGCCAAATCATCCGAAAAGTTTCCGCTCTTGTTGATTTCTTCAATATAGGCCGGATTCTCTGTGGATAATCTTTGGAGGAAATCCTGTGCGAATTTAGCAACGTTCTTTACGTCAATATCATCAACAAGGCCGCTTAATCCAAGGAATATTGTAATTACCTGCTCACCGACATTGAGCGGAGAGAACTGCGGCTGTTTGAGAATTTCAACCATACGAGCGCCTCTGTCGAGCTGTGATTGAGCGGCGGAGTCAAGCTCTGTGCCTAAACGGGCAAAGTTGAGCAATTCATTATACGATGCTAAATACAGTCTTAATCTACCGGCAACTTTCTTCATCGCGTTGACCTGTGCGTTACCGCCTACTCGGCTTACGCTTGTGCCGACATCGACCGCAGGCCTGATACCTGAAAGGAATAAATCTCTTTTCAAATAAATCTGACCATCGGTAATTGAAATTACGTTTGTCGGAATATACGCTGAAACCTGCTCTTCGAGTGTTTCAACGATCGGCAGCGCGGTAATTGAACCAGCGCCGAGTTTGTCGGAAAGTTTTGCGCTGCGTTCCAGCAATCTGCTGTGCAGGTAGAAAATATCGCCCGGATACGCTTCACGTCCCGGCGGTCTTCTCAAAAGCAGGCTTAACTGACGATACGCGACCGCGTGTTTGCTTAGATCGTCGAAAACGATGAGAACGTCGCGATGATGTTCATACATAAAATATTCCGCCAATGCACAGCCCGAATAAGGAGCGATATACTGCAATGAGGCAATATCGGAAGCGGGAGATGTTATAACTGTTGTGTATTGCATCGCGCCGTGTTTGCGGAGCGTTTCGATAACTTCCGCGACTGTCGATTCTTTTTGACCTACCGCGACGTAAATGCAAACCACGTTTTCTTTTTTCTGATTTATAATAGCGTCAATCGCGATAGCGGTTTTGCCCGTTTTCCTGTCGCCGATGATCAACTCACGCTGACCTCGTCCGATTGGTATCATTGAATCAATGCTTTTAATTCCGGTTTGAAGCGGCTTTTTAACCGGCTGACGCTGTGAGATTGAAGGCGCATCGAATTCAACATATCTTGTTGACGATGTTTGAATAGCAGGGCCGTTGTCGACAGGTTCGCACAGAGGATTTACAACTCTGCCCAGAAGTTCATTGCCCACGGGTATCGAAAGAAGCTGACCTGTCGAATGAACGTCAGAACCTTCCCGGATTTTGATGTAATCACCATAAATAACCGCGCCGATCGAGTCTTCCTCAAGATTGAAAACTTCGCCCTTGACGTTGTTTTCAAACATAAGCATTTCGCCTGCCATAGCGTTCTGCAGACCGTAAATGCGGGCGATACCGTCGCCGATTTCGACTACTCGTCCGACTGCCGTTACGTCGAGTTTGTTTTTGTATTGGCTGATTTCCTGTCTAAGGATACTACCTAATTCACTGATATCGAATTTCATACAGTTTTTCCTGAATTCCTGCCGCGAGAGATAATCGTATTGACCGCCTGATGCAATCTGGTCCTGATAGAATTATCAATCATTTTTCCTTCATATCTAATTATAGTTCCACCCAAAATAGAGGGCTCGACGTTAAATTCCAAAGTAATGTTTTCAGTTTTAAGAGCCGTCGCCAGTGATGCCTTAATTTCATCTTTTTCGGTCTGGCCGATAGCGTGCGAAATTGTCATCCAAACATCTTTATGGCCTTTAATGTGCCTGTAAAGTCTTTTGAATTTTTTAATAATATTGGGAAGCCCGTTAAGCCGGTTCTTTCTGCCTGCGACAAGCAGAAAGTTTAAAGTCAGTTCAGAGACTTTCCCGCTAAACAGATGTTCCGCAAGTGCACTTTTTTGTTCGCCGGAAAGATATGGAGACATAAGGATCGCGTGAAAATCGCCTTCGGCAAACATAAATTTGTCGATTTCATCTATGTCTTCCTTTATGGTTTCCAATTCGCCGCGTTCAACCGCCAGATCGAAAAGCACCGGAGCGTAAATTTCACCAATATTATATAATACGTTTGAAGATATCATTCTTTAAGGCTTTCTTCCTGCAGCTTCCCAATCGCTTCGTGAATAAGTCTTTTGTTATCTTCCGGCGTTATGCTGCGTCCGAGCACTTCGTTGCTTATCTGGATAAGCATATTTCCCGCCATATGCCATAATTGCTGCGAAGCAACAGTTTGAGCACTCTCAATTTCCGAATTTGCTCTGTCTGTAATAGCGAAGGCTTCTTTTCGGGCCTGCTCGATAATTTCCTTTTTAGATTGATTGGCGTAATTATTCGCCTGTTCAATTATATCGAGACTTTTCTTTTTGTGCTCATTAAGTAGCAACTCGGCTCTTTTGCGAGTATCATCAGCGTCCGTCAACTGCTTTTCAATGGTATCTTCTCTCGCTTTGAGATTTCTAAGCAGAGGTTTCCATGCGACAAACCCTAGCACAATAACCAATGTGCCGAAAGCGATTACTGCCCATATTGAATCAGCTAAAGTACCGCTGAAAATGCTGACACTTTCTTCGCTGTGCGCAGATTCTTCGCCGACGGCAGCGCGAACGAACAATAACGCAATTGAAATTGCTGTTATGATTCTTTTGTTCATTTTAAATCCTGTCTTACTTAGCCTTTCAGCCAGAAAAGTGTTAGGAAGCAAATAACGAGTGCAAAGAGCGTAACGCCTTCGATAAGAGCAGCGGCAATAAGCATTGTTGTTGATACTTTGCCTGCTACTTCAGGTTGACGTGCCATTGATTCGAGAGCTTTGCTGCCAATAATACCAATACCGACACCAGCGCCGATAATTGCAAGTCCGCAGCCAAGAGCAGCGCCGAAAATCGCCAATCCGCTATCAGCTAGTGCTAATGCTGTTGTTGCCATTCCATCCATAATACTTATCTCCAAAAAAAAAAGTTAATGTTCCGGTGATATTGAAAAACTGATAAATAATGTTGAAAGAAGCGTAAAGATATACGCCTGTAAAAACGCTACCAATAGTTCAAGAAACGAAATCCCAACTATCGCGCCGACAGCTATGCCGCCAATCCAAAAATTCTTGAAAACAATAATTAGTCCGAGAAGGGTAGCCATTAAAGCGTGGCCTGCCACCATATTCGCAAACAACCTCATTGCAAGCGCAAAAGGCCTGACAAAAGCTGTTATGAGTTCCAGAACAAATATAAAAGGCCAAATAACTTTTGGAACAGGCGGCGTAAAAGTTTTAAAGTAATGAACGATTCCTTGTTGTCTTATGCCTGCGATATGCGTAACAAAAAATGTTGTAACGGCAAGAGCGCCTGTGATCCAAATATTTGCGGTTGCAGGGCCGCCGTAATGATTTGGCTTTTTGGTAATAAGGTGTATTATCGCTTCAGTGGGAATCATAGCCAGCAGATTGAGAGTCAAAATGAAAAAGAACATAGTCCATATAAAACTAATGAACCTGTCTGTATGTTCGTGTAAAGCAGGGCGAGCAACTTCTTCCCGCAGGTAAACACAAACGGCTTCAATCATATTCTGTAGGCCTTTCGGAGCTAATCTTTTTGGACGGGCGGCGATTGGTATAAAAATCAAAAGCAGCAAAGACGCGAATGCAATCATTATCATGTGATTGCTCACAGGGATTATGTAATTGCCAACTGTGAACTCGAACACCTTATGAGGCACGATAGGATTGAGGGGGTTAAATTCCGCCAAAACAAAATTTTTGAATAACAAATCCATTATTTAGTATTTTTCATCTGCTTATAAAGGAGATACAACATTCCGAAAAAACCGGTAAAAAAACCGCCAAGAAGAAAGAAGGGACTTGAGTTTATAGCAGCGTCGATCTTGTAACCTATGTAACATAATACCGCTATGACTCCGCCGAATTCAAAGCCAAAACCTGTCCATCTGATCAAATCATTTTTGCCTTTTGAATCCCTGTCAGACGTTTCATTTTTATCCATTATCGCTGACCTGCATCCTTGCAATATCTATATACTTATGAACTACAATAATGAGAATTATCGTTAAAATAAAGAAAATAATTACAAAAATTTTAAGAATAATTCAAACGAAAGATGAATGTGAAAATGGGTAAAAAGGCTATGTCTTTTACCTTAATTAAGATGATTCTGTTCAGTTGGAGGATTCTTACTTATTTGTCTTTCGAGCCAAGGCAAAACCAGAAGTACAACTAATGACAATATTGTGGAAGCCGCTGCGAGTAAATACATCCGTGAGCCGCATGCCATTCCGATACTTGCGACGATCCAGATACCGGCAGCTGTTGTAAGGCCGTGGATACCGATACCGCTATGAATAATGGCGCCAGCGCCGATAAAACCTATACCTGTAACAACCTGCGCAGCGATTCTGGCCGGTTCAGAGCTGTTGAGAGAGGTAGAGATGATTGTAAATACGCATGAGCCGAGGCAAATCAGAATATTTGTACGCAAACCGGCGGCTTTGCCCCTGTATTCGCGTTCGGCGCCTATGAAGCCGCCCAAAACCACAGCAAGCAAAAGTGAAACAGCATCTGACAAATTAAATTGCATATCAAAATCCTTTAACAGTAGAACCTATTTTACTCAAAAAGCATTATTATACAAGTACATATATGTAGGTTTAAGTATTGACCAGATTCACAATATGTGCTTTAATGTTGCCCTGAAAAGGGTTTAAATGCCAAGGCAGCAGTTACTATTCAGAAAGGACCAGATGAAAGTCAGTAAAAGGGCACAAGCGGTACCGCCTTCAGCTACAATGGCGGTGGACACTAAAGCTAAAGAACTCAAAGCGAAAGGCGTTGATGTTGTCGGTTTCGGAGTTGGTGAGCCGGATTTCGATACGCCAAATTATATAAAGGATGCGGCAATCGCGGCGATTAAGGCGGGTAAGACAAAGTACACGCCCACGCCGGGCATTCCAGAATTGCGAAAGGCGATCGCTGAAAAACTCCAAAAGGAAAATAATCTTAATTATAAACCTGAACAAATCATTGTAAATCTCGGCGCAAAGCACTCTGTATATGAAAGTATGCAGGCTGTTCTTGATGAGGGTGATGAGGTTATCGTACCCGCTCCGTATTGGGTAACTTATCCAGAGACGATAAAGCTGGCCGGTGCGGTAATGAAAGTCGTTCAGACTGAACTTAAGAACGATTACAAAATTACACCGGAGCAGTTGAAAAATGCAATCACGCCAAAGACTGCGATGTTTCTTTTAAACAGTCCCAATAATCCGGGTGGTTTTACTTATTCGCCTGACGAATTGAAAGCACTGGCGAAAGTGCTTGAAGGCACAAATATAATGGTATTGAGCGATGAGATTTATGAACGTCTGGTTTATGGCACGACGAAATTTATAAGTTTTGCGGCGGTAAGTGATGATGCGTTTAATCGTACAATTACAATTAACGGCTTCAGCAAGGCTTACGCGATGACAGGCTGGCGGCTCGGTTATGTAGCAGGGCCAATCGATGTTATCAAAGCTATGGACAGATTGCAGGGACATATGACGCAGAACCCGGTAAGTTTTGTTCAGTCAGGCGCATTGGTTGCTTTCAGCGATCCAAATAACGAAGTTGAAAAAATGAGAATCGAATTCGAAAAACGCGCTAAATATATGTCAGAGCGTTTGAATCAGATGCAGGGCGTTAAATGTCCGCAGCCGACAGGTGCATTTTATTGTTTCCCGGATATATCGGCACATTTCGGCAGAACGATCGGCGGCGTGAAGATAAATAACAGTATGGATTTCGCGTCGGCATTTCTCGATCAGGCGAGCGTTGCACTTGTGCCGGGCGGGCCGTTCGGATGCGATAATAATATCCGCTTGAGCTTTGCGACATCGATGGAACAGATTACAAAAGGTCTGGACAGATTGGAAAACTGGCTCAAGGGATAATTGAAGATTTAAAATTTCATATTTGATATTTAAAGCAGTTTTGCCCATCTTGATTTATTAGTGTGAAAGGTTTGTGATGAGTGATTTAATCAAACAGAAGCAGCCGATGAGCGGTTGGATTATGCTGATATTCTGGTGGGCGATGATTCTTGTCGCTTTGTATTCGTCAACTCATATGGTAGGTGCGGGCGATACGTGGGTCGCCATGGCCTGCGGCAGACATTTTATAAATCACGGTGTGGATACCGTTGAGCCTTTCAGTGCAAATTCACACAAGCCGGGGCCGACTGCTGCAGATATTGAAAAATGGCCAAGCTGGGCGCAGAAGATTACGAAAACTGTTGGTTTGGATACCGTGCAGAAATGGCATCCGACAGGCTGGGTAAATCAAAATTGGCTGACACACGTTTTCTTCTATTGGCTCACGCATTTGTCTCCAGTTGCCGATGCTGAAACTTTCGACAAGCCAATCGTCGAACAGAATTTCACTTACAATACGCTGGTCTACTGGAAGTATGCGCTTTACATCGCAACGATTATAGTAGTTTACTATACGGGCAGGGCACTTGGTGCTAATCAGGCTCTTTCGGCGATTTTCGCATGTTTTGCGTTGTTTATCGGCAGATCTTTTTTTGATATTCGTCCTGCGGGCTTTTCGAATATGCTCACCGCGGTACTGCTTTTTATTTTCGTCCTGGCGGTATATAAAAATTATTTGTACATCTGGCTGATTGTGCCCGTTACTGTTTTGTGGTGTAATCTGCACGGCGGATATGTTTATATATTCATTGTGCTTGTGCCTTTTATAGGTTTGCATCTCTTGGCGATATTGCCGAAAAGAATTTCAATGACGTTATATTATACACTGGGTTGGCTTTTATTTTTCGCGCTTGCGGTGAAGTTTTTAAGTCATAAAACCATTATTGAAAATATCAATCCGAAGATTTTACCGGCCGCGATTAATAAGGATGCTTTGTTCTGGTTTATTATCGCTTTCATAGTCGGCAACGTCGTGCTTGCATTTTTGAAAAATATTAAACCTGCTATTCTGTATATTTATCAAATTGTCATTTCCTTAGTTGTTTTTATCGCTGTAGTCGGAAGATTTTTCATACCGGGTATCGATGCGATAACGGATTATAATCAGTTGTTCAAAGATTATGTCAATGACGGCAGGCAGACATTTTTTGTCGCGTTTATAGGTTTTATAGCGGTCGCGATATTGCTTAGCACATTCAGGCAACGGCTGCAAACTATCAGCACAAAGGCCTGGCTGCATACGGTAGCCGCGGCGATAGTAGCTTTTTTCGCTATGATTATTTTCAATCCATTCCACATTACAAATCTGACACATACATTTGAAGTCAGCGTAAGCGAACACGCGAAATTGTGGAAGACGGTGAACGAATGGCATCCGGCATTTGAATGGGATAATCCTGTTGGCGATGAAATACCGTTTTTAATCATGTATATATTAACGTGGCTTCTATTGGCGATATGGGTTTTCACTCTTTTGCTCAAACCGAAAGTCGTAGTCAAAAAAGCAAAACCCGTACAAGCTGAAATGCAGGATAGCGGGCCCATTCAATATGAATGGCCTAAGATTGATCTGCCGCTGATGGTTATCGCTGCGATTACGATCTATATGGCAATTGGTTCGCGAAGATTCATTCCGGTGGCGGCGATCGCGGCTTGTCCGATTCTTGCGATGTTTCTCGACAGCAGCATAAGGATGATTGTCGCGACGATTAATTTAAGACGCACGGGCAAGGCTGTTATGAGTCAGTTCCCAATCGAATTACAAAGAGCGTTTGCGGCGGCTGCTTTAGCGGTTGTAATATTCCTGACCTGCTGGTGGGGATATTATTACAAAGCGATATATCTCGATCCCTGGCCGGACAGCGGTTATTTGTCGAGCGTGTTTATGCGAATGAGCGCTTCGTATGCCAAGCCTTTCAAGGCGTGCCAGTTTGTACGTGATAATAATATGAAAGGCAAAGTTTTCAACTATTGGACTGAAGGCGGTTTTGTTGCGTATGGTCAATTCCCAGATCCAAATACCGGCAAAACACCTTTGCAGCTATTTATGGATGGCAGAGCGCAAGCGGCTTACAATACGGACGCTTATCAAAGATGGATGTATATAATGAGCGGCGGAGATCCCGTCCGTGAAGCTGAAAGAGCGGGCAGGCAGCTTACCACTTCAGATTATCAAAAAATCGGAGAATGGACAGATACAGAACTCACGAAAGAAAATACCTGGGTAGTGTTTATGCCAGCGGCGCAGTTCGATTCGGTTTTGATCAAAGGACTTTCGACCAATCCAGCATGGCGGCCAGCGTATATGGACGATGAGCAGGAAATTTATGTTAATGTTAAAACCGTCCAGGGACGTGAACTTTACGCGGGTGTTTTTACCGGCACAACCAAATTCCCGGATGAATTTTCAAAGCTGCTTACAACAGGGTATAATATTTTGAGGCTGCAGGACGGCGACCCGAATATAGCTTTTGATATGCTCTCCAAAGCGTTGTCTATTAAGCCTTCAAATACGGCCGCTATCGAACTTATCCGTATAGGGCAGGGAAATCCTGAATTTAGAAGCAAATTGGCGAATGTGTTTACCAATTATTTTGAGGATTATCTGAATAAGAAGCAGGATTATAAGAAACTCGATGGTTATCGCGACAGACTAATGGCTACTATGATAGTTGGTAATTATCTTTCAAATACCGATCCGAACTTCAGGCAGAATTATGAACAAAATATCGAGCCGGAATTTAGCCGAGAACTTGAGCGCATAAGCAAAACATCGAGATGGTGATAATTATAAATTTGAGATCAAACTGATGGACTATGGACAAGTAAAATCTTTGTCAGTTTTTTTCCCTTGTTATAACGAACAGGAAAATGTCGAAAGGGTTGCCAGGTCTGCGCTCGAATTGCTCGAATCTTTAGGCATTGACTACGAAGTAATCATTGTCGATGACGGCAGTAAAGATAATACCGGCCAAATAGCGGATAAACTGTCGGCAGAAAATAATCACATCAAAGCTGTTCATCATTCTCCAAATAGAGGATACGGTGCTGCGCTGCAAAGCGGTTTTAAAG